>NZ_JBFUKU010000522.1:0-1962 GCF_056400685.1 Pseudomonas sp. P5_A12
CCGACCGTTCCGGGAACATCCCCAAATACCTGGCTGAGCTGCATGCTTCAGCCATGCATTACGTCCTGCCTCATCGGCGAGAGGAGCGCATCTACCCCCGGGCTATCAGGCTCAAATCCCCGAAGTATCCGATCAGAAAGAAAAATGCCAGTCAGCTTAACTGACTGGCATTAGTCCTTAGTGACCGGTTTTTTTATAGCTGTTGAAGGGGAACGACAGTTATTTCTTGGAGACTACAATCGACGTGGTTTCCAGATCCCAGGTGCTCTGGGTTTTACCTTCATCCCGCAGCAAATACTTCAACACCCGACCCTGCGGGTTTTTCGGCAGGCTGCTGCGGAACTCGATGTAGCGCGGCAGGGCATAGTAGGGCACCGATTCAGTGGCCCAATGAAACAGCTGCTCCGGGTCCAGCGTTACGCCTTCATGCAGCACGGCTGTGACTTTCACATCGTCCTCGCCTTTATCTGACGGCACGGCATGTACTGCCACTTCGGCCAGCGCCGGGTGAACAGCAAAAGCTGCTTCCATTTCAAAGCTGGAAATGTTTTCGCCCCGGCGGCGCAGGTAGTCTTTCTTGCGGTCGACGAAGTAGAAAAATCCATCGTCATCGAACTTGCCAATGTCGCCAGTGTGGAACCACATATTGCGCATCAGCTTCTGGGTATCTTCCGCACGGCGCCAGTAGCCCTGGAACATGATGTCCGGACGCAGCGGTCGAACGACGATTTCGCCCGCGCTGTTGGGAGGTACTTCCTGATCGAGGTCGTCGACGATTCTTACGTCAAAATCGGCAATTCGTTTTCCCGAGGAGCCGGGCGCGGCGTATTCACCGGCGGCCAGCGAAGTGATGACGCACGCTTCGGTCAGGCCATAGCCGTTACCGCCGACCAGTTTTGTGCCGAAACGCTCGCGCCAGATTTTTTTGGTTTCTTCTGTGTAAGGGTTGCCTCGAGCAGTATGGATTTGCCCGACGCAGCGCAGCATTGCTTCGTTATCTGGCGCTTGAGCGAGGAGGCCGCCCATGCCACCAAGGATTGAGGCGATGGTTGCACCTGAACGCTCCACTTCCTGCCAGAAATTCGAAACCGAAAAGCGCGGGAGAATGGCGGCGCGCGCACCCACCAGAATGCTGGCGATGATTGATACACACAGCGCATTCATGTGGAACAGCGGCAGCGGTGTGATAGTCACGTCGTCGGCACTGGCCGGACCGGCACGCAATTGCAGGCGCGCCAGGTTGCACATGAAGTTGTAGCTGATCATGCAGCCCTTGGAGGGGCCGGTGGTGCCTGAGGTGTAAATCAAGCAAGCAAGGTCTGAAGGCTGCGGCTTGTTAGCGAGCGGGGTGGCGTCATGGCCGCGCCATTCATCCAGTGGCGCGATGCGAATACGGCAATCGGCTACCGTCTCAAGTGTGCCACGGTGAAGAATGTGCTGAACGTCGTGCAATTGCTCAGCGAGCGGTGTGATGCGTGGCAGGTAGGCTGCTTCGCAGATCACCACCGAGGTGCCGGTATCGGCGATCTGATGGCGGAGAAACTCGCCCTTGAGCGCGGTGTTGATTGGCACACTCACGGCGCAGAGCTTGTTGATGGCCAGCCAGGTGGTGACAGCGTCGATGTTGTTATCGAGCATGGTCAGCACGGTTTCACCGGCTTTTACACCCAAGGTCGCAAGGGCGTTGGCCATCTTGGTTGAGAGTGAGTCAACTTGAGCATAAGTGTATAACTCGCCGCTGAAATCCAACAAAATTTTGTCTGGATGCCTTGCTACCGCGCGATCTAGCGCGTCGATGACAGTGTCTCGTTCTCCCACTGCCCAGGTTTCTGGATTGCCACTGCTGCCCATGAATATTCTCCTTTTAGGCTCCCATAGCGATTGGTTTGCCTGATTTTATTTTGGTGAGAGAATTAGATTCTAAATACAAAATTATGAAATGTCTTTAACAATAAGTTGAAC
>NZ_JBFUKU010000523.1:0-1952 GCF_056400685.1 Pseudomonas sp. P5_A12
CCTCATATGAGTGAGGCTGCAACCAGCTCGCGACTAAACGAAGGGGAGGCAGCTGTGCACAGGTTAGTCGACCGATGAGCCAAGAAATCGGCGCGCCGAAGCGCCCTGCGCACAACCGCCATCAAGTGCAGACATGGGATACCTGACTGACAGAGACATTGTGCGTCTTGACATCAACGGGCGACYAAACCCGATCACTGATGGGCAGTGACGGGAATCAAGTTACCGAGCAGCACCAAGGCGCACAAGCCGGCGGATTCTGGCGTAGCCGTGGGCAACGGCGCAAGGATTTGTAGCTTTCAGGACGTAACCCTGATGGCGCTTAAACACGCGCTCTCAGGAGTTGTTGAATGAGCTGACACGCAGGTCCTACAGGCCATGAAAGCTTCGAAAACAGTCAGCAAGCCGTTGACGTATTTATAGGGACAATCCCGGACCAAAGGTCATGGTTTGTCATGAAGTGAAAAAGCGTTGTCGCCAAATGAAATGTTGACCTCCCCCCCGTCTATACACTGCTCCTCCGGAACTACGTGGCAAGCCCTGCCTTTCTGCGGTTCGCCCGGCCGGCACAATGCCGGTCGGTTGCCCGCCGCCATATAAAAATAAAACTGCCGGGCGCCCGTATTGGGGTGCCTTACCGGAGTGTCACAATGAACAAAAAAGACAAAGAGCTCTCCCAGCAAGCTGCGATGCACACATTGAGCCTGAATCCGGCGTTCGGTCCTCGCGGGCGCGACCTGCTTGGCAGCGCCCGCATGGTCCTGCGACAAGTGTTGAAGCAACCCGTGCACAGCGCTCGGCATATGGCTGCATTCGGCATTGAGCTGAAAAATGTCCTGCTCGACCGCTCGCAGCTCAAGCCAGCGGCGGGAGACAAGCGCTTCGACGAGCACACTTGGCAGCACAACCCGCTTTACCGTCGCTACAAGCAGACTTACCTGGCCTGGTGCCAGGAGATGAACGACTGGATCAGCACCAGCAACCTTAGCGAACAGGATGCTCAACGTGGTCAGTTCGTCATCAGCCTGCTGACCGAGGCGATGGCGCCAACCAACACCCTGGCCAACCCGCTAGCGCTCAAGCGCTTCCTTGAAACCGGCGGCAAGAGCGTTCTGAATGGCTTCTCGCAGCTGACCCGGGACCTGATCGAAAACGGCGGCATGCCCAGCCAGGTGGACAAGACGGCTTTCGAAGTGGGCCACAATCTGGGCATCACCGAAGGTGCGGTGGTGTTTCGCAATGAGCTGCTGGAGTTGATCCAGTACAAGCCCCGTACCGAGCAGGTGCAGGTGCGTCCGTTGTTGGTGGTACCGCCACAGATCAACAAGTTCTACCTGTTTGATCTGACGCCGGAGAAGAGCTTGATCCGCTTTCTCCTCGACAGCGGTATCCAGACCTTCGCTGTCAGTTGGCGCAATCCGGGCAAGGCACAGCGTGAATGGGGTTTTTCCAGCTACGTTGAAGCCCTGAAGGAAGCGATCGACGCGGTTCTTGCAATTACCGGCAGCGCCGACCTGAATACCTTCGGAGCCTGTTCCGGAGGCTGCACCATGTCCTCGCTGTTGGGTCACTACGCCGCCCTGGACGAGAAAAAGATCAATGCCTTTACCCTGGCGGTCAGTATGTTGGACATACGTCCCGACACCCAGGTCGGGCTGTTCGCCGACGAGAAGACCCTGGAGGCCGCCAAGCGCCGTTCCTATCAGGCTGGCGTGCTGGAGGGCCGCGAACTGGCCAAAGTCTTCGCCTGGATGCGCCCCAATGACTTGATCTGGAGTTACTGGATCAACAATTACCTGCTCGGCAAAGAGCCGCCGGCTTTCGATGTCCTCTACTGGAACAACGACACAACCAACCTGCCAGCCGCGCTGCACGGCGAATTCATTGATATGTACCAGACCAATCCGTTCGCCCGCGCCGGTGCGATGGAGGTCTGCGGCACACCGATAGAC
>NZ_JBFUKU010000524.1:0-1950 GCF_056400685.1 Pseudomonas sp. P5_A12
TGGATAGTCGGGTGTGATCTCTGTTGGAGCGTAAAGCAGAAACTCCGCGTAGCGGGGGTCGAGACCATCAGGAGGTAGGAGCCGGAAGCTCCGAGGGCCGGTCTGGGCGCTTAGATACCACAGGCGACACATCAACGGAACCAAGCTCGCTTACGTTGTTTGTCAGTAGGCAGGAACCGCCGTATACGGAACCGTATGTACGGTGGTGTGAGAGGACGGCGGGGGCAACCCCGCCTCCTACTCGATTCTCTGTATATTCCAATAACTGCTGTCGTGTGTATTTTTTATTCTTTTTGGTTTTTTTTGYAAACCCCTAAAGTAAGCCCGGTCCGTACTCGTCATGAGGCTCGGCTTTAGCACATTGATTCCCGTCAGTAGAGCAAGCAGGTCAAGGAATGGGCGTTTTTTCCGATACCTGTAATCAGTGCTGCATAGTCATATTCCTAATCGGAATTAAAAAGAAACATAAAATTCTTTTTGGCTTTATGGCGCTATATCCTGCACCGCCAAAAACGACCGGGCTAGATGGCTCGGCAAATATTGCGCGTCTTAGGATCCAGGGCGCTAGACCCAGGACCAGGACCACAAGCATTAGAAATGAGGAGCGAAACAATGAACAAGTCCACCTTGGCCATGGCTGTGGCTGTTGGGGTTCTGGCGCAACAAGCAAGCGCCGCCGGTTTCATCGAAGACAGCAAAGCCACCCTGGGGCTGCGTAACTTCTACATCAACACCGATTACCGTGATGGTACTGGGCCGAACAAAAACGAAGAGTGGGGCCAAGGCTTCGATCTGCGTTTCATCTCCGGTTATACCCAAGGCCCTGTCGGCTTCGGTATTGATGCAATCGGCCTGTTGGGCGTGAAGCTGGATTCGGGCGGCGGCACCAATGGCGCCACTGCAACTTCTTACGGTGGCACTGTTTTCCCAACCAACTCCAAAGGCGAAGCGGTTGATGACTTCTCCAGCCTGGGCCTGACTGCCAAAGCCAAGATCTCCCAGACCGAATTGAAGCTGGGTACCCTGCAACCCAAACTGCCGGTCATCGTAACCAACGACGGTCGTCTGCTGCCGCAAACCTGGCAGGGTGGCCAGCTCTCTTCCGGTGACATCAAGGACCTGACGYTGATCGGTGGCCAGATCGAAGCCGTTAAAGGTCGTAACTCCAGCAACAACGAACAGATGTCGATCGCCGGCGCTAACAGCCGTACCGCAGCAGGTCGCGACAGCAACAAGTTCAACTTTGCCGGCGGCGACTACAAAATCACCAAGGACCTGACGGCCCAGTATTACTACGGCAACCTGGAAGAGTTCTACAAGCAACACTTCCTGGGTCTGGTTCACAACTGGGCAATCGGCCCGGGCGTGTTGAAGTCGGATTTGCGTTATTTCAACAGCAGTGATGATGGGGCCAACGGTCACGACCCGCTGTACTACAGCACTGGCAACTACAACGCGCCGAGCGGTAAAGGCAAAGTCGACAACAACCTGTACAGCGGCCTGTTCCTGTACTCCGTTGCCGGTCATACCTTCGGTGGCGGTTACCAGGTCAGCAACGGCAGTAGCGACTTCGTTTACCTGAACCAGGGTGACGGAGCGTCGGCCTACATCATCACCGACTCGCAAATCCAGAAGTTCGCCCGTGCCGGCGAACACTCTTGGCAAGCACGCTACTCGTTTGACTTCGCCAAGGTCGGCGTACCGGGCCTGACGGCAGGTATGGTTTACCTGCATGGTGACGACATCGATACCGTTAACGCTCGCGGCGCAGTGGCGGCCAGCGGTGCTTCCGAATGGGAGCGCGATCTGACCGTTGCTTATGTGCTTCAGGATGGCCCGCTGAAGAACCTCGGCGTTACCTGGAAAAATGCGACCTGGCGTACAGACCTGCCCAACACTCGCACCCAGGATGAAAACCGTCTGATCGTCAACTACTCGATCCCGCTGTTG
>NZ_JBFUKU010000525.1:0-1942 GCF_056400685.1 Pseudomonas sp. P5_A12
CCACAGGATCGTCAGCGGTACGGGCGCCGTGCTTGCCGATATGTTTGGCGGCATTGTCGCGGAACTCGTTGATCGCGCCCTGCAGGGCACCAATGGCCGAGGTGGAGACGGCGCGGGAGAACACTTGGGCGAACGGGATCGCGTAGATCGGGTTAGTGTTGACCCGGCGCCCGGGCGTCGCTTCGAGCGTCCAGTTATTGGTGCGCTGCACGCGATGGGCAGGGACGAAGACATCCTCGACCACGATGTCATGGCTTCCAGTGCCGCGCAGTCCCATCACGTCCCAATTACGTTCGATCTGATAGTCCTTGCGCGGCAACAGGAAGGTGCCGTGCTCGGCTGCCAGTTCGCCATCGGGCGGCAGGATCCCGCCCAGGAACACCCATTGGCAGTGCTCGCTGCCGCTGGAAAAACCCCAGCGCCCGCTTATGCGGTAACCGCCCTCCACCACCGTGACCCTGGCCGCTGGCATATAGGTCGAGCAGATCAGTGCGTTGTGGTCATCAGACCAGACTTCGCGCTGCGCTTCGATCGGGTAACGCGCCAGTTGCCAGGGGTGAACCCCCATCACGCCGTAGATCCAGGCGGTGGACATGCAACCCTCGGCGAGGATGGTCTGGATTTCGAAGAAGGTACGCGGGTCCACTTCATATCCACCAAACGCCTTTGGTTGCAAGGCGCGCAACAAGCCGGCGGACTGCAGCTCGGCGACGCTCTCCTGCGGCACCTTCAAGTCCTTGTCGGCCTGCTCCGTGCGCGCCTTGAGGGCGGGCACCAGGCTCCGCGCACGTTCAATCAGATCACGTTCGTCCTGGGTCTTTTCTCGCATGCTGTGCATCACTCAACTCTCCCGATCTCACTGCGCCACTGCGCGAGTTGAGATGGATCATCGGATCGAGCGAGCAATCATTCATCGTCAAAGCGGACTAGGGGTGGACTCGCTCCCACCGGTTATGTGCCCTGTTTGATAGTCCATTGAGACGATGCTGGCGGCGGCCGTTGCGGCGATATTTCATCCATCGATAATTGACCCCACGGAGCAAGGGCCCATGAGTATTTTGCAGCGTTTCCAGATGCACGGCAGCGTCGCCATCGTCACCGGCAGCGGCCGGGGAATCGGTCGGGCGATCGCCTTGGCGTATGCCGAAGCCGGTGCCGATGTGGTGTGCTCGGCGCGGTCACTGGACGAGGTTCAGGCAGTGGCCGAAGAAGTTCGCGGCCTGGGACGGCGCGCCCTGGCGTTCGCTTGTGACGTCAACGACGCCGAGCAACGCCACGCTCTGGTGCGTCAAAGCGTGGAACAAATGGGTCGTATCACTCATCTGGTGAACAATGTCGGCGGTGGCGGTCCCAACGATCCGCTGGCGATGACGCCCGAGCAGTTCGCCCAGGTACTGACCTTCAACGTCGCCACCAGCTACGCCTTCTGCCAATTGTGTGTGCCGCTGATGCGCGAGGCAGGTGGCGGCAACATCATCAATATCAGCTCGGTGGCGGCACGCTATGCCCAGCGCCATTTCAGCGCCTACGGCACAGCCAAGGCCGCTCTCAGCCATCTGACCCGTTTGCTGGCCCAGGACTTCGCGCCGCAGGTCCGGGTCAACGCTGTCGCACCCGGCCCGACCCTGACCGAAGCGCTGAATGGCGTGATGCCGACCGCCATGCGCGAGGTCATGGAAGCCAACACCCCGCTCAAATGCCTGGGCACCCCGCAGGACATCGCCGCCGCCGCGCTGTACCTCGCCAGTCCCGCTTCGGCCTGGGTTACCGGCAAGGTTATCGATGTCGATGGCGGCGCCGACTCGTCGGTCTGGCCGGGCTGAACGCCTCCTCTGGGCCCGTCCCTGATGACGTTCGGACGGGCTTTTTTTCCCCCACCTATCTGGAGCCCTGCCATGGACGCTCATTTGATCAACACGCTCGGTGACGAACTGTTCAACGC
>NZ_JBFUKU010000526.1:0-1940 GCF_056400685.1 Pseudomonas sp. P5_A12
TCGAAAATTCGAAACACACAAATCTATTACATACCCATTCGCTGGAGCGTGAACCGAAAGGTAAACGACCTGGCTACCGAATTTCTTGACGACCATAGAGCATTGGAACCACCTGATCCCATCCCGAACTCAGCAGTGAAACGATGCATCGCCGATGGTAGTGTGGGGTTTCCCCATGTGAGAGTAGGTCATCGTCAAGATTAAATTCCGAAACCCCTATCTGCGTATGCAGGTAGGGGTTTTGTTTTGTCCGCAGGAAAGTTCGTACCATAGTGCTCTGGCTCAGGTGG
Organism: Pseudomonas sp. P5_A12; assembly: GCF_056400685.1. NCBI lineage: Bacteria > Pseudomonadati > Pseudomonadota > Gammaproteobacteria > Pseudomonadales > Pseudomonadaceae > Pseudomonas > Pseudomonas sp. P5_A12. The sequence continues at coordinate 291 of NZ_JBFUKU010000526.1, forward strand.
GAGGGCCTCATGCTTGAGGGGCGCAGTCTTGTAGAGCGTCGGGATTAATCAGCAAAAATCACCTGACTCAGCGAGTATCCGGTCATCAAGGTCCTAGCCATGGCTTACAGGCCGCGTGGCGGGCCCGGGAGGCCCGAATCAGGGCTCGCAATACGAGAATGGCTCCATCTTTCGCCATTGCCCTTGAGCGCTGCCCTGGACCCAGCCGAGGTCGATAAGCAGCGGCATTGCCCGGAATTGGTTTATCTTCACCCACAAAAAAGCCCCAGACCCTAAGGTCTGAGGCTTTTTTATTTACAACGTATGGTGCACCAGGCGGGATTCGAACCCACGACCCCTGCCTTCGGAGGGCAGTACTCTATCCAGCTGAGCTACTGGTGCAAGCGGGCGCCATGATACTCATATGTGCAGCGGTCGTCCATGCTGCTGAATCGACTGACTTTTTTGAAAGTGTAACCTGCGTTTACTACGTTGATCAGAAAAACCAGGCAAATGCGTCGTTTTCGTTCTTTTTTTCGAACAGCCTATTGTCCTTTAACCCCTTTGATCCTAGGATTCGTTTGAGATTTCAAACGCTCTTGTCTGGGTGCTGAACCGCACGATATCAATCAGTGCGCTATTTATGTGCTTCAGCCCGGTGAATGATTTCCCTGACGGCAGCCTATAGGGCGCCTTTCTACAATCATAATTTGCTCCGCGCCTGCCGCGGTGCTGTTAAGGAAAGCCGACATGCAGCTTAAAGACACCCAGTTGTTCCGCCAGCAAGCCTTCATCGATGGCGCGTGGGTCGACGCGGACAATGGTCAGACGATCAAAGTGAACAACCCGGCAACGGGCGAAATTCTGGGCACTGTGCCGAAAATGGGCGCTGCCGAAACCCGTCGTGCGATCGAAGCCGCTGACAAAGCGCTGCCGGCCTGGCGTGCACTGACCGCCAAGGACCGCGCGAATAAGCTGCGTCGCTGGTTCGAGCTGATTATCGAAAACCAGGACGACCTGGCTCGCCTGATGACCCTCGAGCAGGGCAAGCCATTGGCCGAAGCCAAGGGTGAAATCGTTTACGCCGCATCCTTCATCGAATGGTTCGCCGAAGAAGCCAAGCGCATCTACGGTGACGTGATCCCAGGCCACCAGCCAGACAAGCGCCTGATCGTGATCAAGCAGCCAATCGGCGTTACCGCTGCCATCACCCCGTGGAACTTCCCGGCCGCGATGATCACCCGTAAAGCCGGCCCGGCGCTGGCTGCCGGTTGCACCATGGTGCTCAAGCCTGCTTCGCAAACGCCGTTCTCGGCATTCGCACTGGCTGAGCTGGCTCAGCGTGCCGGCATACCTGCCGGTGTGTTCAGCGTAGTTTCCGGCAGCGCCGGTGACATCGGCAGCGAACTGACCAGCAACCCGATCGTACGCAAGCTGTCCTTCACTGGCTCGACCGAAATCGGTCGTCAGCTGATGGCTGAATGCGCCAAGGACATCAAGAAAGTGTCCCTGGAACTAGGCGGTAATGCACCGTTCATCGTGTTCGACGACGCGGACCTGGATAAGGCCGTCGAAGGCGCGATCATTTCCAAGTACCGCAACAACGGCCAGACCTGCGTCTGCGCCAACCGTCTGTACATCCAGGATTCGGTCTACGACGCGTTTGCCGAG
>NZ_JBFUKU010000527.1:0-1927 GCF_056400685.1 Pseudomonas sp. P5_A12
TTTGTGTAATGAGGTAGAGCAGGGCCGTGATGGTGCCGCCGGAGGTAAACACGGCGATTTTCTGTTTATTGTCGGCGCTTTCCAGAACTCGTTGCAGTCCGCCGTGCACACGCTCCACAAAACCCAGCCAGCTTTCCAGGCCCGGCGTGTCATAGGAACCGGTGAGCCAGCGTTCGATGATCAAGGCAAAGATGCGTTGAAACTCGGCGCGGTTTTGCGCGGCGTTGCGCAGGATGTCCAGGGCCTCGGGTTCATCGTCCAGCATGGCCGGCAACAACGCGCGGATTGCCGCGTCAGCGTCGAACTCATTGAAGGCGGAATCGATTTCCAGGGGCGGAACTGGCAGGCCCGCGGCTGAGTACTGTTCCATCGCGCTAGTGGCGGTATGGCGCTGGCGGCGCAGGTCGCCCGAAAGGCAGCGATCGAAGCTGATACCCAGTTCGACCAGGTGCTGGCCGAGGATTTCTGCCTGGCGAATACCGGTTGGCGACAGGACGTCATAGTCGTCTGCACCAAAGGAGGCCTGGCCATGTCGAATCAAATAGATGCTGCCCACGTCCAAGTCGTCCCGGTACGATGAAGGTTTGGCGAGGTTATGAGGATGGCAGTGAGCTGTCAATGAAAAAACATACGCTTGTTTGAAATGTCTGTTGCAGGGCTGTTGCCATAGGTTTCACGGCTGGTCGCCGAGCTGGCGCATGGGTATGCTGAACACATCCCGCGCGTGTTCAAGCCGCGCATCGTAATGAAGGAGTCACTGTGGAGTTTTTGTCCGAATACGCCAGTTTTCTGGCCAAGACCGTGACACTGGTGATCGCCATTCTGGTGGTCCTGGCCAGTTTTGCGGCGTTGCGCAGCAAAGGTCGACGCAAGTCGGCCGGCCAGTTGCAAGTCAGCAAACTAAATGATTTCTACAAAGGGCTGCGCGAACGCCTGGAACAGACCTTGCTCGACAAGGACCAGCTCAAGGCCTTGCGCAAGTCCCAGGCTAAATCCGAGAAAAAGCAAAAGAAAACCTCCGAGACCAAACAGCGCGTGTTCGTGCTGGATTTCGACGGCGACATCAAAGCTTCGGCCACCGAAAATCTGCGTCACGAAATTACCGCGCTGCTGACGCTGGCCACGCCCAAGGATGAAGTGGTGCTGCGTCTGGAAAGCGGTGGCGGCATGGTTCACAGCTACGGCCTGGCGTCTTCGCAATTGGCGCGCATCCGCAATGCTGGCGTGCCATTGACCATCTGCATCGACAAGGTCGCGGCCAGCGGCGGCTACATGATGGCSTGCATCGGYGAGAAGATCATCAGCGCGCCGTTCGCGATCCTCGGATCGATCGGYGTGGTGGCGCAACTGCCCAACGTCAATCGCTTGCTGAAAAAACACGACATCGATTTCGAAGTGCTGACGGCCGGCGAATACAAACGCACCCTGACCGTGTTTGGCGAAAACACCGAGAAGGGGCGCGAGAAATTCCAGGAAGACCTGGACATTACCCATCAGCTGTTCAAGAACTTCGTCTCGCGTTATCGCCCGCAACTGGCCATCGATGACGTGGCCACCGGTGAAGTCTGGCTCGGTGTCGCAGCCCTCGACAAGCAACTGGTCGACGAGCTCAAAACCAGCGATGAATACCTCGCCGAACGGGCAAAAAATGCYGAGCTCTTCCACCTGCATTACGCCGAACGCAAAAGCCTGCAAGAGCGTATTGGTATGGCGGCCAGCGGTTCGGTCGATCGCGTTTTGCTGACCTGGTGGAGCCGGTTGACCCAGCAACGCTTCTGGTAACCGTCAGCGCACTTTCGGGTTAACAAAAAAACCGGGACTCATCTCCCGGTTTTTTTTGCCTTCGAAGCTGTCGATATTCCTTCCTGAAATGGCGAAATCTCCTAACCCGACTGTCGACCCGTTCCTGCATCCGATTGGATGACGG
>NZ_JBFUKU010000528.1:0-1922 GCF_056400685.1 Pseudomonas sp. P5_A12
GTTCAGCCGCGCCTGGCAAGACAACTACGGCAGCGAGGTCGATGAGCAAACGCTGAAGGACTTTGCCGAACTGTTACAGGACGTGCAGATGGAGAGCGAACAGCCATGAAGATTCTCGCGATCCGCCTGAAAAACCTTGCCTCCCTGGCCGGCCCCTTTGAGATCGACTTCACCGCTGAACCCTTGGCCAGCGCTGGATTGTTTGCAATCACCGGCCCCACCGGTGCCGGTAAAAGCACCTTGCTGGATGCCTTGTGCCTGGCGCTGTTTGGCGCCGTGCCTCGTCTGAGCAATGCGCAAGTGTCCGCCAAAGCGCCGGACGCCGATGGCGAAATCAGCACCGGCGACCCGCGTACGCTGTTGCGACGCGGCACAGGTGAAGGCTATGCCGAAGTGGATTTCGTCGGCATCGATGGCCGTCGCTACCGCGCGCGTTGGGAAGCCAATCGCGCCCGGGAGAAAGCCGGCGGCAAGCTGCAAGCCAGCCGCCAGAGTTTGCGCGACATCGATCAGGATCAACTGCTGGCCAGTCAGAAAGTCGAGTTCAAAATTCAACTCGAATCCGTACTGGGCCTGAACTTCGAGCAGTTCACCCGCGCCGTGCTGCTCGCCCAGAGCGAGTTCAGTGCCTTCCTCAAGGCCAACGACAACGAACGCAGCGAACTGCTGGAAAAGCTCACCGACACCGCGCTCTACACCCGCCTCGGTCGCCGCGCGTTCGACAAGACCAAAGAAGCGCGTGAAGCCCACAAGCTGTTGCAGGACCAGGCCACCGGCGTGACACCACTGGCGCCCGAAGCCCGCGCCGAACTGGATGAGCGCTTCAATGAGGCGCAGCAGCAACTCAAGACGCAGCAGGCGCAACTCAAGCAGCTTGAGCTGCAACACACCTGGCTCAAAGACCTGCGCCAGTTGCAGGACGAGCAACTGAGCGCCACTGAACAATTGACCGGCGCGCAGCAGCATTGGGACAGTCTGGTCGGTGAACGCCTGAAACTGACGCGCCTGGAACAGTTGGCCCCGCAACGGCATCAGTTCGCCCGCAAAACTGAACTCACCGCTCAGCTCACACCGCTGGCCACGCAGATWCAGCAGCACACGCAACAGCAACAAGAGCTGACAGAGCGCCAGACTCAACTCGAACAAAGCCTGAGCAGTGCCCATACTGCGTTGACCGAAGCGCAACATCATCACACCCAAAGTGCGCCGTTGCTACGCCAGGCCTTTGAAGCGCAAAGCACCCTCGCCCGCCTGGTCAAGGACACCAGCCTCAGCGCCGATCTGAAGCAGCAAGCAGAACTGGCCTGCACTCAGGGGCAGAGCACCATTCAAGGGTTGCTGGACCAGCAGAAACTCGTTGCCGAACGCCTGCAACGCATCGCCGGGGAGCTGGAACAAAGTACACCGCTGGCGCCACTGAGCGAGGCATGGAACGCCTATCGCGATCGTCTGCAACAGCTGATGGTGATCGGCAATCGCTTGAACAAGGGGCAGGCCGAAATGGCCGACCTGGAGCAAAGCGCAGCAGGCGCCGCCGAAGCGCTGGCCGCGCAAAAACAGCAACTTGAAGTGCTCTACAAAGAGGCTGGTGCCGAACCTGAAGCGGTGGCTGAACAGATCCAGTTGCTTGGCAATCTGTTGCAGGACAACCGCAAGCAACTGCGGGCTTTCGAAGAACTGACACGACTGTGGGCCAGTCAGCAGGAACTGGACCACCGCGGCGCGGAGCTTCAACAACGCCAGCTGGGCGCTCAGCAAGAACGCGATCGCCTGACCCAGGACGGGGTAAAAACCAAGAACGAACTGAGCATCGCCGAACAGACCCTGACCGTTACCCGCGAACTGCTGGAACGTCAGCGTCTGGCCCGCAGCGCCAGCGTCGAAGAATTGCGTGCGCAGTTGCAGGACGACCAGCCGTGTCC
>NZ_JBFUKU010000529.1:0-1919 GCF_056400685.1 Pseudomonas sp. P5_A12
GGCGTGGTGTAAGCTGCAAGGGTCAATCCGGCCGACATAAGGAGAAGGCCTCCAAACATGATCTTGCGTGATATCTTCGGAGTTGTTGCATATTTTGGAAGGAACGCTGCGCCAAGTGCTGCAGCTATCCATGGTATCGAATTCAACAGTCCTATTTGTACGGAAGTCAAACCTCCGTAGGTACCAATGATACCCGGCAAAAAGAAAATTACCGAATAGACACTAATCTGATGGAGAAAGTACACCGCAATGGCAAGCCACAGTTGGGGGATTTTAAGAACGCCCTTGAAAGAATGGCCAACATTGCCGGACGCCATTTCTTCATCGTGTTCTTTCTTCAGGTTTTGCTCTACCTCTGTGGCTTGTTCCTTGGATAGCCAACTTGCAGTTGATGGCCCATCCGGAAGCTTTCGCCAGATGACTACGGAGAAGAGTACCGCTGGAATGCCTTCTATAAAGAAAAGCCATTGCCAGCCGTGCCAGCCCATAATTCCGTCCATCTGCAGCAACAGCCCTCCAACTGGGCCGCTGATGATGTTTGCCAGACAAACTCCGATGAGGAAATAGCCGCTGGCTCGCGCTCTTTGCTCCCGACCAAACCAATAGGTTAGATAGAGCATTACGCCCGGGAATAGTCCCGCTTCAGCGGCCCCCAGTAGTGCACGCGCGATATAGAACGTCGTCTCATCGGTAATGAAGGCCATGCCTGCGGACAATAACCCCCAGGTGATCATGATCCTGGTTATCCAGAGTCGGGCACCTACTCGGTGCATGATCAGGTTGCTGGGTACTTCCATGAGCGCATAGCTGAGGAAGAAAAGCCCTGCACCAAAACCATAGGCGGCAGCGGAAATACCCAGGTCGACTGCCATATGAGTCTTTGCAAGTGAAATGTTAGTTCTGTCCAGAAAGCTGATTATGTAAGCAAAGACCAACATTGGCATCAACTTACGAAACATCAAAGCGTTCAGCGACTGTCCCTTTTGTATTTTTGTATGGGTCGTAGCGGACATGGTTCGGGTTCTCCTCATGAGGATAGCGTTTCAGGACGCTGCTGCTGTGCAGCGCCCTTCAGTTAACGAAATATCCTCTAGATAAACTTTAGGGGGAGTGCAGCGCTTAGAAGTTGACGTTATCGCCACCTTTGAGTTTCAGGATTTTCCTGGCGTCTTCGGGTGTCGCAACTTCAAGTGAAAGACCTTCAAGAATCTTACGCATGCGCAGGACTTGATCGGCATTGCTTTTTGCCAACTGACCTGGCCCGTCCCAAAGCGAGTCTTCTAGCCCTACACGAACGTGTCCGCCCAACGTGGCGGATTGAGCGCCAATGCTCATTTGCTGCTTACCTGCTGGAAGAACCGACCATTGATAATCATCCCCAAAGAGCCGATCGGCCGTGCGCCGCATATGAAGCACGTCCTCAGGGTGACCACCGATACCGCCTAGAATGCCGAAAACCGACTGAATCAAAAATGGTGGTTTGATAAGTCCACGATCAATGAAATGTGCAGCAGTGTAGAGATGCCCGATGTCATAGCATTCGATCTCGAAACGGGTACCGTTTTCACTGCATGACTCAAGGATGTGGGCAATGTCGGTGAATGTATTTTTGAAAATACGATCGTGGCTGCCAGCGAGGTAAGGTTCCTCCCAGGCATGTTTGAACTCCTTGAAACGATTGAGCATTGGGTAAAGCCCCATGTTCATCGTGCCCATATTCAATGAGGCCACTTCCGGTTTGAATTGATGAGCCGGGCGAAGCCGATCCTCAAGAGACATTGTCGGTGCACCACCCGTAGTCAGGTTGATCACCACGTCGCTAGCCTCCTTGATAGCAGGAAGGAACTGTTTGAACAGTTCAGGATCCTGGGAAGGGCTGCCATCAATTGGGTTACGAGCATGCAGGTGGACGATTGAGG
>NZ_JBFUKU010000530.1:0-1905 GCF_056400685.1 Pseudomonas sp. P5_A12
GGGTTGAAGGCGACGGTTTGCGCAGGTTCGCCAGTTCCTCACCCAACAGGCTGGTGTCGAAGAGCTCCGGATCCAGGGTCCGTCCACCGGCCAGAGCCCCCGGCAGGTGTGGATAATAATCAGGATACTTGGCCGCTACCGCGTAGCGCACCCGGCTGATCCGGGTGAGCTGTTCGATCATCTTCGGCGCATTGTCCAGGTAGGCACGCAGGCGCGTGTCATCGACATGCTCGCCCGCCGCCGCTTGCAGGTAGGTCAGGGCCGTAGCGTAGCTGTCGTTGCCTTTCATTCGAGTGAAGTAGTGGTTATTCGGGATCCAGATACCGCCGCCGGAGATCGCCGACGTGCCGCCGTACTGGTCGCTTTTTTCCACCACCAGCACGCGCATCCCCTGGTCGGCGAGGAACACCGCCGAAGTCATCGCACCTGCGCCCGAACCGACGACGATCACGTCATAGTGGGTCTGAGACTGAACTTGAGCCGTCATTGTTGTTATGCCATTAGCTGAGGTCAGAAAGAAACCGCCGACGACGCTGCGGGTGCGCTGGCGGAGTGCAGCCCATGATCAGGGCTGCGGGGGAATGGGTTCATCGTCAAAGTGGACTAGGGGTGATAACGCTTGAGGCTTGCCCGCAAACAAATACACCGCGGCACCTGGTTCGTTTGTAGGGACATGATCATCCCCAGGCGCGTGGGGACGATCATCAGGCGGTTACAGCGTGGCGCGTCGAGCGGCCCACGGATGGGCCTGTTCCAGCTGGCTGGACAGGCGCAGCAGCACGTCTTCTCCTCCCAGGCGAGCGGTAAACATCATGCCCACCGGCAGGCCGTCGTCGCTCTGGCCAAGCGGTAGGGAGATAGCCGGTTGGCCGCTGACGTTGGCCAGTACCGTGAAGCCGGCGCTGCCCATGGCATTGTGGGCGTAGCTGTCCCAGGGTTGGTCCAGGGACAACAGGCCGAGTTTTGGGGTCAGGCTGCCGGTGACCGGCGACAGGATCACATCGAAGCGGTCGAAGTGCTGCTCCATGGTTGCGCCGATACTCTCGAACGATTGGCGGGCGCGGTAGAGGTCCTCGCCACTGATGCCCTTCGAACGCTCCAGGTTGACCATGGTGATCTTCTCCAGGTCCTGCGCCGTGGCAACTCTTCCGAGCACCTGCTCACGGTCGTGAATCAGGGTCCGCACCGCGGTACCTATCACCATGCCATGGGCACCGAACAACTGTCGCGGATCGACGTTGAGCGTCAACTCGTCGATCTCGTGTCCCAGAGCCAGCAGCTGCTTGATTGTCTGCTCCAGGGTGGCGGCAATCGCCGGCTCAAGCGGCGCACCGGTCAGCGACTGACGCACCACGGCCACACGTAGCTTGCCCGGTTCGCGCTGCAATTCCTCTACATACGGTCGCACCAATGGTGGGCACCAATACGCACTGCCCGTTTCATGGCCCTGCCCGACATCAAGGAACAGCGCGGTATCGCGTACCGTGCGTGAGACTACGTTGGCCACACTGGCGCCAAACCAGCCTTCGAAATGCAGCGGTCCGCTAGGGGTGCGATAGCGGCTGGGCTTGAGTCCGACCAAGCCGCAGTACGAAGCCGGAATGCGAATCGAACCGCCGCCATCGGTGGCGTGGGCTACGGGCACGATCCCTGCCGCCACCGCTGCCGCCGCGCCTCCGGAAGAACCACCTGCGCTCATGGCCAGGTTCCATGGGTTATGGGTCTGGCCCCAGGCCAGGGATTCGGTGGTGGTGGTCAAGCCGAACTCAGGGCAGGTGGTCTTGCCGAATGGCACTGCACCGGCCTGCTCGTAACGGGAGATCAGAGTACTGGTGCGGCTTGCGGGTGGTGAGTCCTTTAGCATCCGGCAACCGTTGCTGGTGATGGTGCCCTGCAGGGGAGTAT
>NZ_JBFUKU010000531.1:0-1882 GCF_056400685.1 Pseudomonas sp. P5_A12
GTCCATTTAGGGGCGTCAACGAGCGGCGATACACTTTATATTGATATAGGCTCTCAAACACTACCAAGTGGTGCGCAGTTCTGGATTCCGTTAAAGGTATGGAGGGGGCGCGCGCGGGGAAACAATCAAAGTTATGATCCGCAGTTTGTTTTTGATGGCGATATAAATGACACAGAGGCGGTTCAGAAGTGGGTTCTTAATAATTTATGATCCGATCAGCGCAATTCCTCAGGCGCAACGATAACCTTCCACACGAACTGATCACCGCCATCGAGCAGGTGTACAAACCAGCAGGCATGACATTGTCGCAGGCAGTTCAACGCGAGCCGGAGAGTAGCGAGTACGAAGCCTGCCGTCTTGCCCTCGATGGCCATGTGGTGGTCTTCCGCGTGGCGAAAACCACGCCGACCAAGATTGGCCAGTTCGTCACGCTATGGAAGCGACCGACGTCGGTCAGCGAGATTGCACCATTCGACACCGGCGATGGCATTGCCTTTGTGGTGGTGAGTGTTGCTGATGGCACGCACCGCGGGCAGTTCGTGTTCGATCAGAAGATACTGGCTGCCAAAGGGGTCATGTCGATTGACGGTGACGGTGGAAAGCGCGCAATTCGCGTCTATCCGCCCTGGGTCAGACCTGTCGCAAAACAGGCGATCAGGACGCAGCAATGGCAGCTGAAGTATTTCCTCGCGCTTGAACAAAACGGCAGCGCTGACGCGGTTGAGGTGCGCCGGCTTTTCGGGAAATAGCTACCTGACCCTGTGGGAGCAAGCTCGCTCCCACATTGGATCTGCGTTATTTCACTGCCAGCTGCGCCACCAAAAACTCAATAAACGTCCGGGTCTTCTGCGGAACCCGCCGTGCCGAAGGGTACACCGCGTTAATGGTGATCGCGGGCGCCTGCCATTCACACATCACTGGCACCAGGCGGCCTGCCGCCAGCGCATCCTCGACAATGAAGTCAGGCAGCAACGCAATACCCATCCCGGCTTCGGCGGCCTGAGCAAGCAAGTCGCCGTTGTTGGCGTGCAACGGGCCGGTCACGTTGACCCGCTGGGTTTCCTGGCCATTGCACAACTGCAGGCTGACACCGCTTTGCAGGTATCCGTAATTAAGGCACTGATGCGTGCGCAAGTCTTGCGGGGTCTGCGGCATGCCGGCACGCGCCAGATAGGCAGGGGATGCCACCAGGATTCGCGGGGCCGGCGCCAGTTGCCGGGCAATCATCGTCGAATCCGGCAGGCTGGCGATGCGGATGGTCACGTCGAAACCCCCGCGCACCGGATCCACCTGCTGGTCGCTGAGCACCAGTTGCAACTCGATGTTCGGGTGCTGCTCATGAAACAGCGGGATCAGTGGCCCCAGTCGGCGCAAGCCAAAGGACATCGGCGCATTGACCCGCAACACCCCGCGCAACTCCCCGATGCCGTTACGCGCGCGTTGTTCGGCTTCGTCCAGCGACGCCAATACTTCGCGCGCCGCGTCGAAATATTCGGCGCCAGCCACTGTCAGGTGCAGGCTGCGGGTGGTGCGGTGCAGCAATTGAACGCCGATGGCGTCTTCCAGCGCCTGAATCTGTTTGCTGACTTTTGATCGCGGCACATCCATTGCCCGTGCAGCGGCGGCGAAGCCGTTCTCGCCGACCGTGACGACAAAAGCGCGCATGCATTCGATGCGGTCCATGATTGTCCCTGTTTTGGAATCAATGATTCTCGATTTTATGGAATTGTCCCTTTTTGTGCCAGCCCCTAAAGTGACATCCAAGCCGACGACAACCCCGCTGAAGGCAACGTCGACTCACCCATTACTCACTTTGAAAATCGACATCAAAAGGAACGCGCCATGTCTATCCGTGAACTGCTCAACCCAACCAACTCCGCCC
>NZ_JBFUKU010000532.1:0-1868 GCF_056400685.1 Pseudomonas sp. P5_A12
TGCAGATGCGCGCTCAGGCCAAGGTTTAGCCGTTAGATTTGTGGTGAATTGAAGGTCGCCATCGCGAGCAAGCTCGCTCCCACATTGGATTTGCGGCGTACACAAAACCTGTGGGAGCGAGCTTGCTCGCGATGGGGCCAGTCAGACCAACCCGGCACTCACCAGTAACTCCTCCAGCGCCAGCAAGTCAGGCACCTTCGCCACTTGCTCTCCCACCTGCACCGCCGGCGAACATAACGGCACAAGCGAGCCTGCTCGCGATGGCATCAGCCAGCCAACGTAAAACCGAATCACGCAAAAAAATCAGAGGCATTTCCCACTGCCCTAAAAGAACCGTCCTACATTTTTTCTTCTGCACGTTTGTTTAGCTTACTGCCCTTGCGCCTGACTCGTTACAGCGTGGCGTCAAGTGCCTGTGCCCATCAAACAGGCTGATGAAATTCGCCTGACCAAGCTAATCGCTGCACCGGCGAGACCCCGAGTGAACATTTGGAGCGGGAACATCAAGCAACGGCATTTTGGCAAGGAGAAGCCCCGCTATGAAACGCACACTACGAACCGCCAGCTTGGGTTGTTGCCTCGTATTAACCGCAGGCTGCGCCACCAGCCAGCCGAACACATTCACCTTCACTGCCGATTTACCGCCCGACTTCACCTACCAGGCCATTGCCGTGTATGTGCCCGAAAAAGGGGAAACCTGCACCGTGCCGGGCGGGCGAAATACGGAAGTTGGGTACAACATGAAATGGCGTGAGAACTACCAGCCAAACGCTGAGATCGCCCTGCGCCGAACGGTCAGTGGGTGCCCGCTGGTGATCAGGCGCATCGAGCTGAAAATCTATGGGACTTACGGTAAAGCCCGGGGAGATTTTGGTACGGATATCGCCAGCGTGTTCATTCGCGACGAACTGGAAGATCAGTACAAAAGTGTCTTTAACGAAGCAGGCGAAAGCACTTTCTACGGTGAATGCCAACGGCTATTCCGCACCGTGGGGCCAAAACGACGCATCGTAAAACTCCTCAACTGCAAAACAATCAACGCACAGGGCGAGCGCGGACGTGGCCAACCCTTCGCTGCGTACACCCCGGACCAGCTGCCGGGAACAACCGTGAAGATGAACATCAAGTTGGCGGACAAGGAAAGACCTGCCATTGGGAACACGTGGGTAAAAGTGCCGAACGGTTGGAAGCGATGTATGGGCGATAACTTTGAAGACCAATACGCGTTTTGCTTTGGAAACCACAAGGACTTCAGCGGTTTTCAGATGCCCGATGGAAAGCAATGCACCATTTACCCAGGCTGCACTGAATAAGGAAAATTCAACATGACGTCATTGGAAAAAGAACTCAAATCGCCGCTGAGCAGCCAAGTGCTGGCATGCCCCGCACAGGGTCGATGGAGCAGCTTTCAGCTAGTCGACGAGTTCGGCTCTGGCGAACCCTATGCCGGGTTGGCCTACGTCGTAACCGACTCGGAAGGGCAAAAATACGATGGTGTGTTGGATATAACAGGCACAGGCAAAGTGGATAACCACTTTGCCGGCCCTATCTCGCTACTCCTTGACCAAAAATACCAGGGGCATGAAAAGAGCTATGAATTTTTACAAACAAGATCCCACTACCCCTTAGAAATCACCGAACTCCAAGTACGCGCCGAGCAAACCCGCTACCTGAACCAAAACTCCACCCGCACCAAAGAAAACCCCGCACAAGCCTGCGCGGATGAGTATTTTCAGGTGGAAGTGCGCCATCTGGTCAAGCATGTCTCGCACCTGCCTCCTGAGGTCTATCGCCATTACCCACACGGTACGGGGCGGGCGAAGCTCATGGGTAAACATGGCGCGCTTGGCATTGCCCTGTTGCCGTTG
>NZ_JBFUKU010000533.1:0-1847 GCF_056400685.1 Pseudomonas sp. P5_A12
GGTAGATTCTTGGGAGTTTTCCACCACCCAAATTTTGCTGGCGTAAACTTCGCCATATGCGTCTCAATGATTTTCGGCTTTAACATTACCCATAGAAACGCAAAAAAAAACAATACCGTAACCATATTCTCAACATTATTAGTCATTCTGGCGACGATACTAGTGATGGCTAGCGGATCTCGAACAGGGATACTAGGACTCGTGGGAGCAGCCCTAGGGTACGTTTACATCCAGAAATACCTCAAATCAAGTACAATTTTATTTCTAGCCTTTCCTGCTTTTATCGTAATACTATCGCTCGATTCTATTATTGAAGTGCTGGCTCAGTATAGTCCAGGGATTCAGCGAATCAGCCAAGCAGGTAATACTCGTAGTGAAGTATGGCTATCCATGTGGAATAGCTTCACAGCCAACCCATTTTTTGGAGCAGGCCTTAACGTAGAAGGTACAGCCGGTTCATATCTCCGTGTATTGGCGCAAGGAGGGCTATTTGTGGGGCTTCCTCTAATTGTTTGTATACTTCTCTGTATAACACGACTGCTCCGAACTCGAGGCAACCTTGCTTTCCGCAATGCTTGGCTACCAGGATTGCTGTGCATCTTATTAACAAGCGTAACTGAAGGTTATCTTGCAGACGCTCTTAGCCTGGGCATTATATACTTTTTATTAATCGTATTTGCTTTGAGTTTTCGCCGTCCAGTTCCTATCTAGACCTACAACCTAAACCAAGACGATTACAACTATGAATATCAATCAAGAACGATCAAAAAAACTTAAAGTTTTTTATGTGCAACCCATTTTGGCAGGCTATAGAGCGCCGATAATTAAAAAGCTAGCCAACTGTTTTGATACGTTTTCTTTTTACGACAACTCCGATGCTAAAAATCAAGGCCATATGGCCGCCAATTCCGATAGTTCAATAACGGTGCAATCTCCATCTATATCACTTTGCGGCGGGCGTTTATTTTACCAGAAGAACGTAGTTAGCAAAGCAATCAAGACAAAGCCGGATGCAGTGATTACATTTGCCAATCCTAGATTTTTATCATTCTGGCTTCTGATGCTCATCTGTCGTGTAATGAGTTTAAAGTTCTACGCACATGGTCAAGGCCTTTATTCGTACACCAAGCCTAGCCGATTCCGAAAGTTAATGTACCGAGCCATCTGTAAATACTCCACAAAATATGTGTGTTACACCGAACTTTCTAAGCGCAGCTTGTTACTAGCAGGCTGCGACCCCAAAAAGCTTGTGACAATCAACAATTCGCTGGAACTTGAAACCACTGTACCTCCATATCAAAAAACCTACTCGGAGAATGGCGTATTATTTATTGGGCGCCTACGAGAAGGCTGTCGTATTGACATTTTAATTAAAGCAATTCAGCTATCTCGTGATAACGGACACGAACTTGAACTTCACATCATTGGTAGCGGGCATTTAGAGAACCACTATAAAACTCGCCATGAGAATATTTCATGGCTTCACTGGCATGGCGCTATACATGACCATCATGATATAGCCGAAATCAGTAAGCTTTGCAGAATTGGCTGCTACCCTGGTGACGCGGGGCTGAGCATAGTGCATTACTTAAGTTTAGCTCTACCTCCATTGGTCCATCAAAATATTGAAAACCATATGGGACCAGAACCGTCATATATAACCAACAATAATAACGGTTTCTTGTTCGATCCAAGCTCCGGTGAAAGTGAACTTTCAGCAACTCTAAACAACATTTGGAGACTCAAGCCTGCTGAGCTAAGTCAAGTGGCTAGTACAGGCTTCAATACTTACTTAGAACTGAATAATCCTTCTATGGGCGATCAATTTGTTAACCTTGTACTCGACA
>NZ_JBFUKU010000534.1:0-1828 GCF_056400685.1 Pseudomonas sp. P5_A12
ATACATTGGCAATGTTTATAATTTTGTTTCAGCCACTGGCAACCGTCCGATTGTCTTCTATTGTTGTTTTACCAACAGCACTTCGCCCCACGGATGGGGCGAAATCAAAAAACAGGATTGACAATGACAAGACATACAAAAGGGAATTTGGACAAACATAAATGGATGAGCAACACCCTCGACATCAATCGCCTGAAACTGACCGATATCGTCTGGCCCGGCGCCCATAACGCCGGCATGGATAAACAGGCGCCAAACTATGACGTGCTTATTGGTAACTGGACCACCTGCCAGAACGACTCGTTCGCCTGGCAACTTGCGAATGGTGCAAGAGCGTTTGATATCCGTCTCGGTTATACCCAGGGTCGCGATCAATCGATTTTCTATTTCCATCATAACGGCTACCGATCGCACCGCGTTCTCGAAGAGTTGATCAGCGCCGTAACAACGTTTCTCGATCAAAATCCGGATGAGTTCATCGTCTTCGACTTCCACCAGCTGGGAGACGGGACCAAACCTTTTGACTATCAGAAACTGAATAACCTTCTGGTCAGTCGACTTGGCCAGCGGATCATTGCGCCTGCCCATGCCACAAGTACGGTGGGTGAACTCAAGCGTCTCAGTGCGAGCCGCAGGATAGTGCTGGCGGCTCCCATGGTTCCAGAGCTGAACGACGCCTACTTCTGGCCGCGCATCCCGCACAAGTGGAACGCTGCCCGTTTCACTGACACCGACGACCTGAAACGCCATATCACCAGCACACTCGAAAATGCCCCTTACGAAACGTTCCTGTGGTCGTTGTCAGCTACTAGCTATGCGTTTCTGGGCGGCCCCCAGGACATCAAGAACCACATCAACGACTGGTTCAACCCATCCCGGGACTGGGTGACACGTTGCAGCATTATCAATATCGATTTCTTCGACGAGTCAGAAATCGTTCGTTACTGCTGGATGACCACTAGCATGAAAGCCGTTTACGGCCGTGCCTTGCATAATCGGGAGGCGACATCCTGACGACAGTGCGCGTGCTGCATGCTGGCATTCCAAGCTTGGATAGAGGCATTATCGCGCCCCTCACAGTAGGCCGTTGAGTGCAATCAACAGCATGTCGCAACCTTTTAGAGAGCAAACAATTATGTATCTGGTGTGTGGCGAAGCGCTGTTCGATTTCTTCAGTGAAGACAATGCCGGCGGTGTGGCGTCAAACGTGAATTTCAAGGCAATTGCCGGCGGTTCTCCATTCAATGTCGCGGTCGGATTACGCCGTTTGGGCGTGGACGCGGCGCTGTTTGCCGGGTTGTCCACCGATTACCTTGGCCGGCGTTTGCAGCAAGTGCTGCAAGATGAAGGTGTGCGCTCGGACTTCCTTGTGGACTTCGCCGCCCCCACCACATTAGCGATGGTCGCCGTCGGCGCCAACGGCTCGCCGCATTACAGCTTTCGTGGTGAAGGTTGCGCGGATCGCCAGTTGCGGCCGGAACACCTGCCGGAGTTGGGGCCTGAAGTGCGCGGTTTGCACGTCGGTTCGTTCTCGTTGGTGGTGCAACCGATTGCCGATACGTTACTGGCGCTGGTGCAGCGCGAAAGCGGCAAACGCCTGATCAGTCTGGACCCAAACGTGCGGCTCAATCCTGAACCGAACATCGACCTGTGGCGCTCGCGGATCGCGACGCTGGTCGAATATGCCGACCTGATCAAGGTCAGCGATGAGGATTTGAGTCTGTTGTATCCCGAGGAGGACCCGCAGCGGGTCATTGAAGGCTGGTTGCAGCATCGCTGTCAGCTGGTATTCCTGACCCGTGGTGGTGAAGGGGCGACAGTGTTCAGC
>NZ_JBFUKU010000535.1:0-1818 GCF_056400685.1 Pseudomonas sp. P5_A12
CTGTTCGTCAGGCCAGCATTTTGCCTCGGGCTTCCTTCAGATTCGCGGTCACCCGCGACACCCTTGCCTCTGGCTAACACTTCCCCTTGCCGGGTGTGTAGAGGACTTTCACCTCCAAGTCACCAGCGAGGCCACCACAGCCAAGCTGGTTGCGCTTGCGCGCAACGCGCCATGCCTGGCGCACGTATAAAAAAAGCCGCAACCTGGGTTGCGGCTTTTCTATTTCAGGCGTGGATCAGTGAGCGAACAGCGAGTTGCCCTTCTGTCCAGCCAGTTTCTCCGGTTTGATCAGGAAACGCGCCAGCGCAGGCAGCAGCCACAGCGCGCCGAACATGTTCCACAGCAGCATGAAGGTCAGCATCAGGCCCATGTCGGCCTGGAACTTGATGGCCGAGAAGATCCAGGTGCACACACCGATGGCCAGGCACAGACCGGTAAACAGTACCGCTTTACCGGTGGACTTCAGCGTCTGGTAGTAGGCTTCCTGCAACGGCAGACCGGCACGCAGGAAACTTTCCAGGCGGCTGTAGATGTAGATGCCGTAGTCCACGCCAATCCCTACACCCAGCGCCACCACCGGCAGCGTCGCGACTTTCACGCCGATGCCCATGAACGCCATCAGGGCGTTGCCCAGTACTGACGTCAGCACCAGTGGCAACACGATGCACAAGGTCGCCGCCCACGAACGGAAGGTGATCATGCACATGGTCGCGACGCAGATGTAGACGAGGATCAGGATGGTCAGCTCGGACTCCTTGATCACCTCGTTGGTGGCCGCTTCGATACCGGCGTTACCGGCTGCGAGGATGAATTCCAGGCCGTCCTTGTTGTTCTCCTTGGCGAATTCCTGCACCGCATGCACCGCGCGATCGAGCGTTGCCGCCTTGTGATCGTTGAGGAACACCAGCACCGGCGCCAGGGAGCAACTGTTGTTGTACAGGCCATCCGCACGGGAGATGGAGTTGTTCAGCACATCCGGGTTACGCGACAGGGTTTCCCATTTCAGGTTGCCCTCGTTCATGCCCTTGATCATCTGCTTGGATACGGTCACCAGGGAAATAGCCGACTGCACGCCTTCAGTGTTCTGCATCTTCCACATCAGCTCGTCGATCGGCGCCATGGCTTCATAGCGTGAGCAGCCCTCCGCCTTGGTCTTGACCATCACCACCAACACGTCGGAACTGGTGGAGTAGTTGCTGATGATGAAGTTGTTGTCCTTGTTGTAGCGCGAGTCCGGACGCAGTTCAGGTGCACCCTGATCGAGGTCGCCGATTTTCAGGTTCTGGCTGTACCAGAGACCGCCACCGAAGGCCAGCAAGGCCAGGGCGATCGACACCGGTGCGACTTTCGCGCTGGCAAAGTTCGACAGCAGGCGCCAGAACGGGTGCTCGCGGACTGCATCCTTTTTGCTGCGTTCCACTGCGCGTTTGCTGATACCGACGTAGGAAATCGCCACCGGCAGCAGGATCAGGTTGGTGAACACAATCACCGCCACGCCAATGGACGCGCCGATGGCCAGTTCATGGATCACGCCAATGTCGATGATCAGCAGCGTGATGAAGCCCACCGCATCCGCAAGGATCGCAATCATCCCCGGCAGGAACAGCTGRCGGAATGTGCGTCGCGCAGCGGTCAGCGCGTTGTCGGCCTCACTGGACTGCAAGGCGATACCGTTGATCTTCTGTACGCCGTGGGAAATACCGATGGCGAAGATCAGGAACGGCACCAGCATCGAGTACGGATCCAGCCCGAAGCCAAAGAAGTGCATCAACCCGAGCTGCCAGATCACCGCCACCAGCGTGGTACTGAGTACCGCCA
>NZ_JBFUKU010000536.1:0-1812 GCF_056400685.1 Pseudomonas sp. P5_A12
TCGGTAAAGGCACCGTACAAACCATTCAGCCGCTGAACCATGGCGAACTGAAACTGACCCTGGCCAAGTTCTACCGGGTTTCCGGCCAGAGCACCCAGCATCAGGGCGTACTGCCAGACATCGATTACCCGTCGATCATCGACACCAAGGAAATCGGCGAAAGCGCCCTGCCGGAAGCCATGCCGTGGGACACCATCAAGCCAGCCATCAAGCCTGCGGTTGATCCGTTCAAGCCGTACATCACGCAGCTCAAATCCGAGCACGACGCACGCTCGGCCAAAGACGCGGAGTTCGTGTTTATCCGCGACAAACTGGCCCTGGCACAGAAGCTGATGGATGAAAAAACCGTCAGCCTCAACGAAGTCGACCGTCGGGCGCAGCACACCGACATCGAAGCCAAACAGCTGGTGATGGAAAACATCCGTCGCAAGGCCAAAGGCGAAGAGCCACTCAAAGAGCTGAAGAAAGAAGACGAAGACGCCATCGCGGCCGAGCCGGACAAGACCAAGCCAGAAGACGACGCCTACCTGAGCGAGGCCGGTCGGATCCTGTTGGACTACCTGAAACTCAATACTGCGGTCGCCAAGCACTAAGCGGTTGGCAAATTAATGCTGGCGCTCTCCGGAGCGTCATCATCTGTTGCGAAATAAGGGATTGGGAGCACCTCTTGAACAAGAGTCTGCTCCCAGTCCTTTTTTATCGCCTAGATATTGTGATCGTTCCCACGCTCCGCGTGGGAATGCCTCCAGGGACGCTCCGCGTTCCAGCTACAGCGCCGGCATCGCGCCGGGCACCCCTGTGACGCAGAGCGTCACGGGCTGCATTCCCACGCGGAGCGTGGGAACGATATTTCAGCGGCGCTACTCCGAAGGCCGTGCCCTCAACCGCCGCCCAAGCACATCCAGCACATCCAGCACATCACACCCATCACGCAAAGGAATGGCGCACAGCACTGCAAAATCACTGAGGATGAACGACTCACACTCGAGCGAACCGCGCATCGACATGTTTTCAAGCACCTGCGTGACGGCGCGAATTCGATAGTTGGCGGCGTCGTATAAAACATCGAGCGGCGCGTGGGTATCGACGAACAGCGTGGGCATGTCGGTGCAGTTGCTGGTGAGGGCCATGAAGCGGTTTTTGGGGTGGGGGATTGGTTTTTCGTAGGGTGGATCGGGGTGAAGGGTATTCATCGATTTGAGTCCTAACGTATGGATTGAAGCCGCCAGAAATCACTTCCACGCGAATAGGTGGCGGCTGTACGCAGGTGTGGAAGACCGGGACGTTAGGCACCCGGCGCACTCGAAGGCGCCCCGCGCACAGCCACCATAAAACACAGACGATAAAAAACGCCGAACTGGTGGCACTTGACGCGCCTAACGATAGAAGGGCTTCCACGCCCTGTCACTGAGTTTGCAGCGACAGGTGAAAGACTATCGATGAGATCCGGGCTGCGCCAGTTCATGGAAACCGTCAGGAGTTGAAGGAAATTTCCGATGTGTTTGCCCGGAAATTTCGCTGCCTTCGACTCATTAAAAACGATCATGTCGTTTGGCCAACCTGCGCGCAATATGGCGCAACCAAGCCTGCCCTGAATCCCATGCATTCCAGTAGCAGTAGTAACAACTCAGTTCTTTCAAAAGATACTCTCTCAGTATCAGTTCATCTTTCTCCTGATCAAGCAGTGCATTGAGTTCTTTTTGGACCACCATTAAATCGTCGATGTGAGACTCGGTTAAAAAGGAGTCGAGCACTTGCTCTGCAGTTTCATGCTCATCCAACCAGTCCTGATGAAAGTACGCACCAAAAAAC
>NZ_JBFUKU010000537.1:0-1810 GCF_056400685.1 Pseudomonas sp. P5_A12
CGCTCGCCACGAGCAGATTGCTCGACAACCATCGGGACCAGGCCGCCTGCGGCCTGGATATCTGAGTTCTGCTGAATATACGAATTACGGAACATGCTCTGCAGTCACTCCCAAATAGTTATGTCTTGAATACGCATAAGCCAGCACGAAGGCTGGCTTATGGTGATTTCTTCTTACCGCAAAAACGATCAGTCGGCTTTTGGAGCTTCTACCGGCTTGACTGCTTCTTCGTAAGAGACCGATTTGTCGGTCACACTAGCTTTCTGCAGAACAGTATCCACAACTTGTTCTTCCAGCACAACCGAACGGACTTCGTTCAGTTGCTGGTCGTTCTTGTAGTACCAGGACACGACCTGCTCAGGCTCTTGGTAGGCCGAAGCCATTTCCTGAATCATTTCGCGAACGCGGGTTTCGTCAGGCTTGAGGTCGAATTGCTTGACCACTTCAGCCACGATCAGACCCAGTACAACGCGGCGCTTGGCTTGTTCTTCGAACAGCTCGGCCGGCAGTTGGTCAGGCTTGATGTTGCCGCCGAACTGCTGAACAGCCTGCACGCGCAGACGGTCAACTTCGTTGGACAGCAGAGCCTTAGGCACTTCGATCGGGTTGGTGGCCAGCAGACCGTCCATTACCTGATTCTTGACCTTGGATTTGATCGCCTGACGCAGTTCGCGCTCCATGTTCTTGCGAACTTCGGTGCGGAAGCCTTCCAGACCGGTTTCCTTGATACCGAATTGAGCGAAGAACTCTTCGGTCAGTTCTGGCAGTTTTGGCTCGGAAACAGTGTTCACGGTAACGGTGAACTCGGCAGTTTTGCCGGCCAGGTCGAGGTTCTGATAGTCCTCTGGGAAGGTCAGGTTCAGAACACGTTCTTCACCGGCTTTAGCGCCAACCAGACCGTCTTCGAAGCCAGGGATCATGCGGCCGGAACCCAGAACCAGCTGAGTGCCTTTGGCGGAACCACCGGCGAACACTTCACCGTCAACCTTGCCGACGAAATCGATGTTCAGCTGGTCTTCGTTCTGGGCAGCACGATCGGCCACTTCGAAACGGGTGTTCTGCTTGCGCAGGATGTCCAGCATTTTGTCCAGATCGGCATCAGCCACGTCAGCGCTCAGGCGCTCTACGGTGATACCTTCGAAACCGGCAACGGTGAACTCAGGGAACACTTCGAATACGGCTACGTATTCCAGGTCCTTGCCCGCTTCCAGGGATTTAGGCTCGATCGAAGGCGAACCAGCCGGGTTCAGCTTCTGCTCAACCACAGCTTCGTAGAAAGAAGACTGGATCACGTCGCCTACAGCTTCCTGGCGAGCATCCGCACCGAAACGGCGCTTGATTTCGCTCATTGGCACTTTGCCTGGACGGAAGCCAGCAATCTTGGCCTTTTGGGCGGTCTGCTGCAGACGCTTGTTGACCTGGCTCTCGATGCGCTCAGCCGGCACGGTGACGCTCATGCGGCGCTCAAGAGCAGTAGTATTTTCAACAGAAACTTGCATGGATATTCCTCGTTGCACAGACGTTAGCCGGCCGTTTCCGACCCCAGAATCAAGGGCATGCATTCTAGTGGGTCAAACTCAAGAAGTCACCCTACTGAAAACGGGTAAAAACGCAGCAGGCAATTTATAGGTGCGAATGCACGAATRCACCTCGCCCCGATAGCAAATACAGCCAATCACGCCAGGGCCCTGCGCCAACCCTTCTATATAGAAGCGGTTGCCAATCATCTCCCTGACAGCCGATCTTGCGAGCAAGGCCGGTGGCAGCGCGGCATCATCGAGAAACAAAAATACGACGAAACGCCCTGCCC
>NZ_JBFUKU010000538.1:0-1774 GCF_056400685.1 Pseudomonas sp. P5_A12
GTGCTGACCAACATCAGCCTGATCAACGGCCTGGCGGGTCTGCTGCCAGCCGGAGCGACGTTCTTCGACGGCGGCAACATCATCCTCGGTGGTAGCGGCAGCGACCTGATCGAAGGTCGTGGTGGTGACGACATCATCGATGGCGACAAGTGGCTGAACGTACGCATTAGCGTAAGGGCGAATATTGATGGCACAGGTCCGGAAATCGCCTCGTTCGACAGCATGGAACCGATGGTGCCACTGATGCTGAACGGTACTTACAATCCTGGCCAGTTGGTCATCGTGCGGGAGATTCTGACCGGCACTGACAACTTCGACACTGCGGTGTACTCCGGTCTTTCGTCGGAATACAGCGTCTCTGTCGAGGGCAACTCCGTCATCGTGACCGATCTGGTGGCAGGGCGTGATGGCGTCGATCGGTTGACTGGCATCGAGCGTCTGCAGTTCTCTGACGTTTCGCAGTCGTCCGGCGTAGGCACCGCCGTAAACATCGACCCATCGGGTCGTCTGGCGATCCTTGATGCGGAAACCGGTGCGCGTGAGAATGCGCCGGTCGCCGGCCAGTTGCTGCGCGTCAGTGATCAGTCGGTACGCGACGCGGACAACGTAAGCCTGCTCAATCCCACCGGCGCGGTTAACGGTGGGGTGGCTTACTACTGGCAGGTCGAAACCATTGCCGGCTCGGGCGTCTATGAAGACATCACCTTTGTCGCCGCTGGCGAGGCATCGCGGGCGATGGGCACCACCTATCAGGTGGCGGACGATGTAGCGGGTCTGAGTATCCGCGTCCGGGCGGTGTATCAAGATGCCAAGGGCACGCTGGAATTCGTCGAGTCGTCGGCGAACAACGCACCGACCGCAGGGCCGACCGTCACCGGGCTTCTGGTGCAGAACCAGGTGTTGACCGCTGATACGTCGACCATCGTCGACATTGATGGCCTGAGCAATCCTCAGTTCACCTTCCAGTGGCAGGCGACCAACGGGGTTAACTTTGTCAACATTCCCGGAGCCACCGCTAGCACGTTCACGCTTGGCCAGGATCAGGTCGGCGATCAGGTGCGTGTGGTGGTCAGTTACGTGGATGACTTCGGCGTGGCCGAAAGCGTTACGTCCGACCCTTCGGCGCCGGTTGCCAACGTCAACGATGCACCAACAGGTGCGTTGCTGATCAGCGACACGACACCGAATCAAGGCCAGGTGCTGACCGCGCTGACTGCCGGGATTGTCGATGCGGATGGGCTGGGTGCATTCAGCTTCCAATGGCAGCAAGGTGCCGGCGCTACTTTCACCAACATCAATGGTGCGACCGCTGCGACCTTCACTCCTGGTGTGGCGCAGATCAATCAGCAACTGCGGGTGATCGTGCGGTATACCGATGGCTTCGGTGCGCTGGAGTCGGTGACCTCTGCGGCAACGGCGGCGGTATTGATAGTGGGTGCGGTGCAAACGGGAGACGCCCTGGCGAACACCCTTACCGGTACTGCGGGTAGCGATGTGCTTCTTGGCCTGGGCGGGAACGATACGCTCATTGGCCTGGGTGGTGTCGACCAGTTGGTTGGCGGCACTGGCGACGATTCTCTCAGCGGCGGGGACGGCAACGACTTCCTGTTTGGTGAGGACGGCAACGACACCCTC
Organism: Pseudomonas sp. P5_A12; assembly: GCF_056400685.1. Taxonomy (NCBI): domain Bacteria; kingdom Pseudomonadati; phylum Pseudomonadota; class Gammaproteobacteria; order Pseudomonadales; family Pseudomonadaceae; genus Pseudomonas; species Pseudomonas sp. P5_A12. The sequence goes on from NZ_JBFUKU010000538.1 coordinate 1,636, forward strand.
ATCGGTGGGCTCGGAGCGGATGTCATGAACGGCGGCGCCGGGAATGACGTCTTCGAGGTGACGGATGCCGGCGATGTGGTGATCGAGGGCATCGGAGGCGGTGTTGACAGCGTCTCGACATCCTTGAACAGTTTCACCT
>NZ_JBFUKU010000539.1:0-1757 GCF_056400685.1 Pseudomonas sp. P5_A12
ACCCTGCCGCATGGGACTATTGAGGAGCTCGCATGACCCAACAAAACGCCTTTACTCGGGAAGACCTGCTGCGCTGCAGTCGCGGTGAGCTGTTCGGCCCAGGTAACGCACAACTGCCCGCCCCGAACATGCTGATGGTGGATCGCATCACCCATATCAGTGCCGAGGGCGGCAAGTACGGCAAAGGTGAATTGGTCGCCGAGCTGGACATCACTCCGGACCTGTGGTTTTTCGCTTGCCACTTCGAAGGTGATCCGGTGATGCCAGGCTGCCTGGGCCTGGACGCCATGTGGCAACTGGTCGGTTTCTTCCTTGGCTGGCAAGGTCTGCCGGGCCGTGGCCGTGCGCTGGGTTCGGGCGAAGTGAAATTCTTCGGCCAGGTCCTGCCGACTGCCCAGAAAGTCACCTATAACATTCAGATCAAGCGTGTGTTGAAAGGCAAACTGAACCTGGCCATTGCCGACGGTTCGGTCAGCGTCGACGGCCGCGAGATCTACACCGCCGAAGGCCTTCGGGTCGGCGTTTTCACCTCCACTGACAACTTCTAAGGGTTATCCGCATGCGCCGCGTCGTTATCACTGGTCTGGGCATCGTTTCGTGCCTGGGCAATGACAAAGAGACCGTCTCCGCTAACCTGCGTGCAAGCCGCCCTGGCATCCGGTTCAACCCGGAATATGCCGAAATGGGTCTGCGTAGCCAGGTTTCCGGCTCCATTGACCTTCCCCTCGAAGAGCTGATCGATCGCAAGATCTATCGCTTCGTTGGCCACGCGGCGGCGTACGCCTACCTGGCCATGAAAGACGCCATCGCTGACTCAGGTCTGACCGATGAGCAAGTCTCCAACCCGCGTACCGGCCTGATCGCCGGTTCCGGTGGCGCCTCCACGCTGAACCAGATGGAAGCGCTGGACATCCTGCGCGAGAAAGGCGTGAAGCGCGTTGGCCCATACCGCGTTACGCGGACCATGAGCAGCACCGTTTCCGCTTGCCTGGCCACCCCGTTCAAGATCAAGGGCCTGAACTACTCCATCGCTTCTGCCTGTGCGACCAGTGCTCACTGCATCGGTACTGCCATGGAACAGATCCAGATGGGCAAGCAGGACATCGTGTTCGCCGGCGGCGGTGAAGAAGAGCATTGGAGCCAGTCGTTCCTGTTCGACGCCATGGGCGCACTGTCCAGCCAGTACAACGAAACCCCGGAAAAAGCTTCCCGTGCCTACGACGCCAAGCGTGACGGTTTCGTCATTGCCGGCGGTGGCGGCATGGTCGTGGTCGAAGAGCTGGAACACGCTCTGGCTCGCGGCGCGAAGATCTACGCGGAAATCGTTGGCTACGGCGCGACCTCCGACGGCTACGACATGGTCGCCCCAAGCGGCGAAGGCGCTATCCGCTGCATGCAGATGGCAATGTCCACCGTTGACACTCCAATCGACTACCTGAATACCCACGGCACCTCGACTCCGGTCGGCGACGTCATGGAAATGAAAGGTGTGCGTGAAGTGTTCGGCGACAAGGCTCCGGCCATCAGCTCCACCAAGAGCCTGTCGGGTCACTCCCTGGGCGCCGCCGGCGTTCACGAAGCGATCTACTGCATGCTGATGATGGAAGGCAACTTCATGGCAGGTTCCGCCAACATCGACGAACTGGACCCGGAAGTGGCAGACATGCCGATCCTGACCAAGACTCGCGAAAACGCCACCATCGACACCGTGATGAGCAACAGCTTCGGTTTCGGTGGCACCAACGCCACGTTGGTAC
>NZ_JBFUKU010000540.1:0-1753 GCF_056400685.1 Pseudomonas sp. P5_A12
TTGCAACCATCCATCCGGCAAAGTTGGTGCGAGGTTTAGCTCGGGCGGTGGAGCGCATGGGGGTCAAAATTTATGAAAACAGCGCCGTCACGCAGTGGCAGTCGGGGAGCTTGCGCACCGCCAGGGCAACGGTTCGCAGTCGCTGGATTGTCCCGGCAGTAGAAGGGTACGCGACGACGCTGCCGCCGCTGGGTCGCTATCAAATGCCGGTGCAAAGCCTGATCGTTGCCACCGAGCCTCTGTCCGCTGCGACGTGGGACGAAATCGGCCTGAGTCGCGGCCAGGCCTTCAGCGAGAGCAGCCGTCAGGTGACCTACGGTCAGCGCACCGCCGACAACCGCCTGGTGTTCGGGGCGCGGGGCGGCTACCAGTTTGCCGGCAAGTTACGCCATGACTTCGACCTGACGACCAGCGAAGTGGAGCTACGACGCTATCTGTTCGGCGAACTATTCCCGCAATTGAAGCATGTGCGGATTACCCACGCCTGGGGCGGCAACCTCGGTATGTCGCGGCGCTTCAAGCCGCACATGCTATGTGATCACGCCAGCGGCATCGCCTTGTCCGGCGGTTATGGCGGGGAGGGCGTCGGTGCCAGCAATTTGGGTGGCAGAACCCTCGCCGACCTGATTCTTGAGCGCGATACCGAGTTGGTGCGCCAGCCGTGGGTCATGCCGCAGGGCGGACTCGACACGCTCCAGGCCTGGGAGCCGGAACCCTGCCGCTGGCTCGGTTACAACGCGATCATCCACAGCTTTGTTCACGAAGACCAGACCCTGGCCAACCCGGCCACTGCGCCCTGGCGCCGCAAGCTGGCCAGCGGGGTCGCGGGGTTCATGGAAGGTTTCATGCAGTAAACAACGCTTTCTCCATCGACAGGTATACCCATGAGCATCACGCAATTCAAGAACGCCGCCACCCTGAAGCTTGAAGAATCCAACCCGGTCGCTGTGCCTCTGGGAACGCCCGTGGCAGTGGCCTCGACCACCAGCGTCGAGCGCGACGATGGTGTCGAAACCGGTGTCTGGGAATGCACGCCCGGACGCTGGCGCCGGCAGATCGTGGCCCAGGAATTCTGTCACTTCATCCAGGGTCGCTGCACCTTCACTCCGGACGACGGTGAAACCCTCTACATAGAAGCCGGCGATGCTCTGATGTTGCCGGCCAACAGTCTCGGCATCTGGGATATCCAGGAAACCGTGCGCAAGACCTACGTTTTGATTTTTTGATCTTCTGATTGCCTGCCAATAACAAAAGCCCCTACAGGAATCGACCCATGATCCGAAAGACACTGACACTGGCGCCACTTGCACTCGTTGCGACCCTCAGCCAGGCGGCCGAGACGGTCAAAATCTACAACTGGTCCGACTACATCGCCCCGGACACCACGAAAAACTTCCAGAAAGAAACCGGCATTGCCTTCACCTACGACGTCTACGACAGCAACGAAACCCTCGACGGCAAGTTGATGACCGGTAAATCCGGGTACGACGTGGTGTTCCCGTCCAACCATTTCATGGCGCGACAGATTGAAGGGGGAGCGCTGAAGAAGCTCGACAAGGCTCAACTGCCGAACTGGAAGAACCTCAACCCGGTGCTGCTCAAAGCGTTGCAGACCAACGATCCGGGCAACGAGCATGGTTTTCCGTACCTGTGGGGCAGCACGGGTATTGGCTACAACATCGCCAAGGTCAAGGCCGTGCTGGGCGACAACGCGCCCGTGGATTCCTGGGATCTGATCTTCAAACCCGAGAAT
>NZ_JBFUKU010000541.1:0-1743 GCF_056400685.1 Pseudomonas sp. P5_A12
GCGCCATGCAGCGCGGTGAAGTGCCGTTGCGCGTCATTGATGGCGAGGTCGATCCGATTTCCGGTGCGCACATGGTCGCGCGCTATCGCGAACTGATTCCCCATCCGGACACGATCCTGCTGGCCGAAATTGGCCATTATCCCCAGATCGAAGCGCCGGGGCTGGTACTCAAGCACTATCTGGAGTTTCGTGATCGCCTGGCGTTGCCTCCGCGCAAGGCCGCCTGTTCCTGACTATCCCCCAGCCTTATCGGGCACCATTCAGCCCGACCCTTGTTCATTGTGACCGGCAGCGCCGTGCCTGACACTCGGACTCATTGTCCCCTTGGCCTGCTGGAGTTCCCCCATGAATGAGTCTGTGCGCTTCGAAGATAAAGTCGTGATCGTCACCGGTGCAGGCGGCGGCCTGGGTCGGGCACATGCGCTGCTGTTCGCCAAACAGGGCGCCAAAGTGCTGGTCAACGATCTCGGCGGCTCGGCGCAAGGTGAGGGCGCCAACGCGTCGGCAGCAGACCGCGTAGTGGCCGAGATTCGCGAGGCCGGCGGGATTGCCGAGGCCAACCACGATTCCGTCACTGACGGCGATAAAATCGTCCAGCACGCGCTCGATGTTTTTGGTCGTATCGATGTAGTGGTCAACAACGCCGGGATCCTGCGCGACAAAACCTTCCACAAAATGGACGATGCCGACTGGGACCTGGTTTACCGCGTCCACGTCGAAGGTGCCTACAAGGTTACTCGCGCCGCCTGGCCGCACATGCGTGAGCAAAACTATGGCCGCGTGATCTTCACCGCGTCGACTTCGGGCATCTACGGCAACTTCGGCCAGTCCAACTACGGCATGGCCAAACTCGGCCTCTACGGCCTGACTCGCACACTCGCCATTGAAGGCCGCAAGAACAACATCCTGGTCAACGCCATCGCACCTACCGGTGGTACTCGCATGACCGAAGGCCTGATCCCGCCGCAGGTGTTCGAGCAGCTTAAACCGGAACTGGTCAGCCCGTTGGTCGTGTATTTGGCCAGTGAAAATTGCAAAGAGACTTCCGGGTTGTTTGAAGTCGGTGGCGGCTGGATGGGCAAGGTGCGTTGGGAACGCAGCCTGGGTGCCGGGTTCGATCCACGGGTGGGGTTCTCGCCAGAAGATGTGGCAGCGCAGTGGGAACAGATTTGTGATTTTGAGGGCGCGGCGCATCCGAAGGACAATATTGAAGCGCTGAAGGAAATGATGGGGAATTTGCAGAAGTATTCATTGTGATCAAATGATGTAAAGGGAGTATGCGTGATCGCATGCTCCCTTTTTCAGATTTTATGGTTCTGCTTTGAAGCCTGGCTTTCCGTTGGCAGCTCGCCATTGCTTTATAGCTTCTAATGCGCCGGCAGGGCTGTCTTCGACACCCGGTTCAGGGTAATACAGGATGCCTGTTCCGTTTGGATGTTCTGAAGTGCTTACGATATTGTCAACAATTGCGTCATGTTCTTTCTCTGATGAGTAATCCCCTACAACTAATCGGTTTATAAGGCTTATATATTCAGATTCTGTATATTCTTCAAATTTGTTTTTAAAGTTCATCTTGTTTTTCTCCTTTTTTGGAGTGGATTTCGATGTGCTGCTTTGGTGTCAATACTTGAAGATTATCTAAGTCGTAGACCGAACCACCCTCGCTGATTGGCTTGATGTGGTGAATTTCATACTTTTGCCGCTTACCCACTTGCTCCGATGGGAGAGCGCTAGGAGATAGTC
>NZ_JBFUKU010000542.1:0-1738 GCF_056400685.1 Pseudomonas sp. P5_A12
TCATTGAACCGAGGCCAGGAACACAAGAATTAGAAACGAGAGGAGTTAGACAATGAACAAGTCCACCTTGGCCCTGGCCGTGGCCGTAGGGGTTTTGGCGCAGCAGGCAGGCGCCGCAGGTTTCATCGAAGACAGCAAGCTTTCCGTCAGTTCTCGCACCATGTATTTCAACAACGATAACCGTGAAACCGGCCCCGATCAGAACGAGACCGCTGAAGGCCTCAAGTTCGATTACTTGTCCGGTTTCACTCCGGGTACGATCGGTTTCGGTATCGACGCCCAGGCGATGGTCGGCATCCACCTGGACGGTGGCAAGGGACATCACCCGGACAACAACACCTTCACCCCAAGCGACAGCGACGGTTCGGCTGTGGACGAGTGGAGCCGCGCGGCGGCCAACGTCAAGGCGCGCATCTCCAAGACCGAAGCCCACTTGGGCGGCGCTCTGCAACCGAACATGCCGATTCTGGTAGCGAACGACAGCCGTCTGCTGCCACAAACCTTTGAAGGTGGCACCCTATCTTCGAAAGATATCGACAACTTTACTTTCAACGTAGGTCAGTTAGAACACGCGACGGGTCGTGCCTCTTCAAACTCCAGCGGCCTGGCCGTGGCGGGTGGTACTGAAGCCAGCAACCAGTTCCGTTACGGCGGTGTTGACTGGAAAGCCACCAAAGACCTTACCCTGCAGTACTACCACTCGGAACTGAAGGATTACTACAAGCAGGACTTCCTGGGTCTGGTGCACGTCTGGACGATCGACGCCAAGCAGTCGTTCAAGTCGGATTTCCGCTACTTCGACAGCAGCTCTAATGGCAAGAACGGCGACCCCGGTTTCCGCTTCAACAACAACAACGGTTTTGCCAAGACCCCGGGCGAGGTCGACAACACGACCTGGAGCGGGATGTTCACCTACACCCTGGGTGGCAACGCATTCCTGCTGGGTCACCAGCGCGTGAATGATGATGGCGGCTTCGTCTACCTGAACCAGGGCAACGTGGTTGACAGCAGCGGTAATAACCAAGGGGAGGGCGGCGCCAGCTTCTACCTGTTCACAGATTCCATGATCAACGGCTTTGTCCGAGCCGGTGAAAACACCACCTTCGGTCAGTACTCCTATGATTTCGCGGCGCTGGGTGTGCCGGGCCTGAAAACCTCGATCGCCTATCTGCACGGTGATGACATCAAAGCAACGAACGGCCGAGGCCCTGATGCGTCCGAGTGGGAGCGCGACATGCGGGTTGACTACACCATCCAGCAGGGCACCTTCAAAGGTCTCGGTGTGACGGTGCGTAATGGTGTCTATCGCGGCAGTGAAGTCTCCAACAACCCCGATGTTGACCAGACCCGTGTGATCCTCAACTACACCTACAGCTTCTTGTAATAAGCCGTCAGAAAGAGCCTCGCCTGTTGGCGAGGCTTTTTTTTTGGTGCGCCAGGCATGGCGCGTTGCGCGCAAGCGCAACCAGCTTGGCTGTGGTGGCCAAGCTGGTGACTTGGAGGTGAAAGTCCTCTACACACCCGGCAAGGGGAAGTGCTAGCCAGAGGCAAGGGTGTCGCGGGTGACTGCGAATCTGAAGGAAGCCCGAGGCAAAATGCTGGCCTGACGAACAGGAAGCGGATTAGGCGGTGCAGCGGGGTAAGAAGGCCAATATCTTCAAAGCCCAATACTTGCACGGAACGCTGTGACGTAGATCCGACAGGCATAAGCAGGAAGGTCGCGCGAATTACCCTGGGA
>NZ_JBFUKU010000543.1:0-1737 GCF_056400685.1 Pseudomonas sp. P5_A12
GCGGAAACACTTGAGGCATTCATCAGTACCCCGATAACCTGAGCCGCCCACTCAACCGGACTCACCCATGACCGCCGCCGAACAGCCCGCCCCGGCGCTGAAGGAAATCTTCAACGCCGAGCGCCTCACGCACATCGCAACCGAAATGACGGCGGTCTACCCCGAGTTCAACGCCAAAGCCTTCCTGAAGCGGGCCAACGACGGCCTCGCCGACTTGTCGATCATGCAGCGAATGGCCCGGGTCAGCGAATCTCTACATGCGGAGCTGCCGCTGGGCTATGGCGAATCCCTTGAGGTGTTGCGCGCCCTCGCCCCTCGACTTAACAGCGGCTTCGTCAGCATCTCGCTGCCGCATTACGTCGCGCTGTATGGCGCCCATGATTTCGAACAGTCGATGGACGCGCTCAAGTACTTCACCGCGTTTGGTTCTGCGGAGTTTGCAATCCGGTATTTTCTGCGCAGCGATTTGAAGCGTTCATTGACGCGGATGCAGCAGTGGTCGCTTGATGACAACGAACACGTTCGGCGTCTGGCCTGCGAAGGCTGTCGCCCGCGCTTGCCGTGGTCGTTTCGACTGGAACAGATCCAGGGTGATCCGACCTTGGCAGCGACCATTCTCGACAACCTCAAGGCAGATGAAAGCCTTTACGTGCGCAAGTCCGTGGCCAACCACCTCAATGACATCACCAAAGATCACCCGGAGTGGGTGCTGAACCTTATCGAGGGTTGGTCGCTGGATAACAAGCACACCGCATGGATTGCCAAGCATGCGTTGCGCAGTTTGATTAAACAGGGCAATCAGCGGGCGCTGGCAATTATTGGGGCCAGTGGCAAGGCTGAAGTCGAGATTGTTGATGTGAAGGTAGAACCGGCGGTGATTCGTCTGGGGGAGAAAATCACGCTGTCGTTTGTAGTGAAATCTACGGTGTCGCAGAGTCAGCGGCTGGTGATCGACTATGCGATTGATTACGTCAAAGCCAATGGCAGCACGTCAGCGAAGGTGTTCAAGCTCAAGGCGTTGACGTTGCCTGGCAAGTCGGCTGAACGGGTCAGCCGTGGTCAGCAGATCAAGGAGTTCACCACTCGCAAGCACTACGTGGGTTTGCATGCCGTGCACATAATGGTGAACGGCGAACGCCTGGCCAGCACCTCATTCGAAATCCTCGCCTGACCCGACAACGGCTACACATGCAGGCACAAGTTGAGCACTCATCATGCCTGCGACGCTTCTAGTTGGTGACGGAGTCTAGCCGTGGATTGATAACCATCGTTTTCCGGCCGCCACGACAGACCGAAATCGACGGGGATTCAACCGGTCGGTGCCACAGACTGGCCAAATCGTTCAGCGGGCGTTTCGCCGCTTAGTTTTTCTTCTTGAGTAGTTTACTCACGTAGTACTTGAGGCTTAAACGATCTTTGGGTCTTGGCTTGTAGTGGGTCTTGTTTCTTTGTGCGGGATCGATCGCCATGGTTCCTGCGGTGTAGTAATAAAGCGCTATAGACCTGCGCGTGATGTGCTCTGGAGTCGTTAAAGGCTCTGGGTGCCCATGATTGCTGTCTTTGTCTGTATTGAAGATGACGCAGCGATTGTAAATGGGCAGAACTTTTTTAAGGCAGGTCTTCATATTGATATCCCAAAGTTCCAGATTACCGCCGTATTCCTCTTGCCAGTTTTCATTCAGATAAATTATGACATTCAGCCTACGCTCGACATTAAGCTTTTTGTTGAGCCTGAAG
>NZ_JBFUKU010000544.1:0-1736 GCF_056400685.1 Pseudomonas sp. P5_A12
TGTCGGCGTKGAGTCAGGCGCGGAACGAGTCGACTTTTGCCAGTGTAAGGCTTTAAACCGAGCTGACTTCATCGCGAGCAGGCTCGCTCCCACATTGACCGAGTTCTCTCAGGGGAATGCGGTCAACTGTGGGAGCGAGCCTGCTCGCGATGAAGTCAGCTCGGTTTAAAGCCTTACACTGGCAAAAGTCGACTCGTTCCGCGCCTGACTCAACGCCGACAACGGCCCGGACAGCGGCGCCAGCACCAGTGCTTGCGGCAGCGGCATCATCGCCACCTGTTGCGTGGTGTTGGAACCTACGCGCTCGTCACGCGGCGGAATGCCGAAGTATTCGCGGTAGCACTTGGAGAAGTGCGGCGTGGAAACAAAGCCGCACACCGACGCCACTTCGATGATCGACATCGGCGTTTGCTTGAGCAACTGCCGGGCGCGGATCAGGCGCAGTTTCAGGTAGTAACGCGACGGCGAGCAGTGCAGATACTTCTGGAACAATCGCTCCAGCTGACGTCGCGACACAGCGACGTACACCGCCAATTCGTCGAGGTCGATCGGCTCTTCGAGATTGGCTTCCATCAACGCCACGATTTCCTGCAACTTCGGCTGATTGGTCCCGAGCATGTGCTTGAGCGGCACGCGCTGGTGATCCTGTTCGTTGCGGATACGTTCGTAGACAAACATTTCAGAGATTGCGGCGGACAGTTCACGGCCGTGATCGCGGCTGATCAGGTGCAGCATCATGTCCAGTGGTGCGGTGCCGCCGGAACTGGTGAAACGGTTACGGTCCAGGGTGAACAAACGTGTGCTCATGACCACACGCGGGAAGGCTTCCTGCATCGAGGCCAGGCATTCCCAGTGCACGCTGCAATCAAAACCGTCCAGCAGACCGGCACAGGCCAAGGCCCAACTGCCGGTGCAGACCGCGCCAAGACGACGGGACTGACGTGCCTGACTTTGCAGCCATGACACGTGCTCACGGGTAACAGTGCGCTGGATACCGATACCGCCGCAGACGATGATGGTGTCCAGGGCGGGCGCTTTGTGCATGGAGCAGTCGGGAGTGATCTGCAAGCCGTCACTGGCCCAGACCTGGCCGCCATCGACCGTGATTGTGGTCCAGCGATACAGTTCGCGACCGGACAATTGGTTGGCCATGCGCAGGGGTTCTACTGCGGAGGCCAGAGAAATCAGCGTGAAATTGTCCAGCAGCAAAAAGCCAATGGATTGAGGCGCACGGTTCTGGGGTTGGGCCCCGGAGTTGAACGTCGTCATCGCGGTATCTCCTCACACAAAGCGGGTGATGGCCTCAGGCGGAGGCTCTTTTTATTGCCATCGTTCTCGGGTGGGAGACGGGCTTTGTAATGACAGAGCAATTGCCATGCCTAAAATTGAATGCGCGTTCAATAACTCCTGAAAACGACGTCGGAATGCGCCTGCATATGACGCGCGTGGAACAGGGGATAAAAGTGCCATCAGGCAGAGCAAGTGCCCCGCCCCGCTGGTGGTGAGCAAATCGGTAGCACTTGTGGGAACAGGGCTGCGAGGTGCCGGGAACGAGTGTCACCGCAGGCACGGGTGACCGATGGTCAGGGCTGGTTTGGATCCCTGATTTAGGAAAAGACGCTTATCTGTAAACGACGCGCCAAAAGGTGGCGCGTTTGGGATTATGTGTTCACTTAGCGCGCAGTTTTGACTGGTCTGGCGCCTTCGCGGGCAAGCCCGCTCCCACAGTTGACTGC
>NZ_JBFUKU010000545.1:0-1724 GCF_056400685.1 Pseudomonas sp. P5_A12
TGCGAAATGAGCTTTACCGCGTGTACCTTGCGAAATGAGCTTTACCGCGTGTACCTGGGCGATCCTCGGGTTTATCAATAGCGTCTCCGCCGACCGTTCCGGGAACATCCCCAAATACCTGGCTGAGCTGCATGCTTCAGCCATGCATTACGTCCTGCCTCATCGACGAGAGGAGCGCATCTACCCCCGGGCTATCAGGCTCAAATCCCCGAAGTATCCGATCAGAAAGAAAAATGCCAGTCAGCTTAACTGACTGGCATTAGACCTTGGGGTCTCCTTTTTCATGGGCGCGACTATGGTTACTTGACGTTGATGGTGATCTTCTCCGACACGATCGGTGGGTCAAACGGCATGTGGTTGCTGTCGCCCAGCTCCAGCTGCAAGGTGTGCTTGCCCGGGGTCAGCGTTACTTCTCCCTGAGTTTGAGCCTTGCCGAAATGCTGGTGGTTATCATCTTTGGGGATCGGCGAACCGGCCGCTGGCAGTTCATCGACATCGATCAGCAAGTGGTGATGGCCGGTGTTCTTGGTGGTGTCGCCCGCGGGCGCCAGCGCAATGTTCTCGACCGCGAACTTGACGACAACCGTTTGCGGAACCGTCGCTCCGTCCTTGGGAGAAACAATGGACACTTCAGCACCCGCCGGGGCAGGCGTAGCAGCACTGGCCAGCACCGAAACACCCATCAGCAGGCCAGCCAAAGCAGCACGAGACATAAACGTTTTCATTCTCTTCTCCAGTTTTTCCGTAAAATCCGCGTGACCATGACAACTTCATGGTCAATCGTTGTCGAAGGCACTCGACAACCATAGCAAAGCGATCCTGAATCAGAGCATCGCGATAATGAATTCAAAGGAGTGACCATGCGCTTTCTGCCTGGCCTGATCTGTTTGCTACCCCTTTTGAGCCCTTTGGCTCATGCCGAACTGATTGACGACATCAACGACCGAGGCGAACTGCGTATTGCGCTTGAGGCCAATACACCGCCCTTCAATTTCAAGGATGAAGGCAAGCTCACCGGGTTCGAAGTCGAGCTGGGTCAACTGCTGGCCAACGAACTCGATGTGCGGGCCGACTTCGTCGTCACCGATTCGGGCGATCTGTTGACCGGCGTTGAAAGCGGCAAGTACGACGTCGCCATCAATCACATAGCAATGACTCCGGATCTGAAAGATCGTTTCGACTTCAGCGAGCCTTACATTCAAACCAATACGCAAATGATCGCGCAGAAGGAAGAACCGCGCTCAATGCTGCTGGTGCAGTCGTTGACCGTCGAGAAGCCCAACGCCGCCTCACCGGTGAGCCTGGCGATTCCGTTTCAGAAAGGTAACCCGGCGTTTCATGCCAGCCTGGAAAACGCGCYGCAGCGGATCAAGGACGATGGCCGGATGGCATCGCTGGAGAAGAAGTGGTTTGCGGCGGAGGCGAGTTCTGCGCCGAAACCCTGATTTCAGGTTGAACGAATAACCCTGTGGGAGCGAGCCTGCTCGCGATAGCGGTGGATCAGTGAACGAGCCCCATGAAAGACAGGACACCGTTTCCCCCTTACGATAAGGGATAGGCAAACGGTTATGTTTATGACTAACAGCAACGATAAGAGTGGGGAGCTTTTGGGCCAGGAGCGGCGGCGCCGCTGGAGCCCGGAGCAAAAGCTGGCGATGGTTCGCGAGAGCCTTGAGCCAGGACAAAGTGTGTCGGTCGTCGCTCGGCGCAACGGCATCAATGCC
>NZ_JBFUKU010000546.1:0-1703 GCF_056400685.1 Pseudomonas sp. P5_A12
CAACTGACCTACCTCAAGGTAACAATCTACAAATAATCCAAGCCGATTCTCGCCTTCCGCACAGCATCGAAAGCCGACAAAATTCGAGTGGATATACGGTATGCTGTGCGCATACACAGTTATCTCGTGTAGGTAGTTCTTATGCGCAAGATGAACACTACAGAATGCGCAGTTCTGGACGTTTGCAAGCTGGCCAGAGCTGGCGGGCTGGAGGCTGGCGCGACCACGTTGCTGGTGCTTGTTGATGAAGTTATTCGTGTTAAAGMTACGAGCGAGTCACAGCTCTCGCTGCTCTATCAGATTTCGTTCGTTGAATATCGGTACACGCTAGCCATTGAGGCGCTGACCGAACCGTTCAGGGGGCGCTTCACTCGCACCCGTATTCGCTTTCTCTGCCCTGGCTGCGGAGTTCGCTGTCGCCACCTCTACCTGCGCGGCAGGTTCGCCTGTAGAAAGTGCCAGAACCTCAACACGCCGACCTGGCAGAAGAACCCCAACATTCTGCCAGGTGAGCGTGTGATGCAGTTGCGCAAACAGCTAAACGCTGGGGATACGCCAGTCGATGAGATCACACGGCCCGCCGGGATGCACCGTGAACGCTTCGACTGGCGCATTGCGCGGTTGCGTGAACTGGAGCCTGTAGCTGCTGATGATGTGAGGCGGTATGCTAAAAGGCTTGGAGTGCTTGAATGGATGTAGCGACAATTAACGTGAATCGCCAATCACACTAAATGCTGGATTATTATGCGAACATCACAGCTACTAATAACTTTAATTATTATATTTTCATTTGGCTCAGCTGCTGGGGAGCTGAATAATTTTCCGACAAAATTATTCGGCGTAACTCTTGGAGAGACTTATTTTTTTGATCCGCAAGCCCCTGATGACCATGGGGATTTCCCAGTGAGCAAAATAGCTGGATTTGAAAAATTTTTAGCTCCTGGAATTACTTTTTTTTTCAAGCCAAACAAAGAGTACAAGGGGTTTAGTTACACTGAAGAGGATGGCGGTAAAGAACACCCGGAATGCAAAAAATGCAAAACAACATTCAGCATGTATGTGCTGCCCGATATACCTGACTCTATTTTGACTTCAGACCAATTAGCGAAAGCAAAAATTGGATTCAAGCCTATCTCCATTAGTTGGAGAAGTTTGGAACTTAGAAATGCTAAAAACGATAAACACTATTGGTGGGCGTATGAGTTGTGTCACATATTTGAAGTGGATATCAATATTAAGCCTGAAGTCATAGATATAAAAAAAGACAATTCATATATGTGCAGTTTTTACAGCGATAAAAAAATGCTCAGAGTTGAGGCCAATAGTGTTTATGGTCAAGAGGTATCACTTTCCTATGACTCTGACACCGAAATGGCTCTTGATAAATCTTTTTCCAATAGAATGCTAAAGTTTCAAGCAAACGAGATCAGGCCTTACTAATGGAATCTTGTATCGCAAAAAGTGACAAGCCCATTACTCAGGAATCCCACCCAGCCGACAATCGAAATTGCCCTTGATGTTGCCTAGGTAGAAACGGCCCTTTGAGTCTGCGTTCAGCCACTGGGTCACCACCTGTGAAGGTATGCCGCAGTAGTGGTAATAGGTCTGATCCAGCAACACAACCAAGTAGCTCTGCTTGGGCTGGTAACAGATGCGGTGAACCAAAGAGCTTTCAGTATCCGTGCAAGTGAATGGCTCTAGGT
>NZ_JBFUKU010000547.1:0-1700 GCF_056400685.1 Pseudomonas sp. P5_A12
GCCCGGAGGTGCTTGTAGAAATTCAGATGCCCTACGGCTCCTCCATTGCCCAAACCAGCGTCGCCACTGCAGAAGTGGAAGCTTGGCTGGCAGAGCAAAAAGAAGCCAGGATCGTCACAGCCTACATGGGTCAGGGCGCGCCACGCTTCTACATGGCAATGGGGCCGGAATTGCCTGACCCGTCATTCGCCAAGATCGTGATTCGTACTGACAACGAGCAAGAGCGTGAGGCGTTGAAGCATCGGTTGCGGGAGGCGATTTCCGAGGGCTTGGCTCCACAGGCAAGGGTGCGAGTCACGCAACTTGTATTCGGCCCTTATTCGCCATTCCCGGTTGCATACCGGATTACCGGGCCAGATCTGGCTAAGTTGCGTGAGATTGCCGCTGAGGTGCAGCAAGTCATGGTTGCCAACCCGATGATGCGCACAGTCAATAGTGACTGGGGCGCACGCACACTTGCTCTGCACTTCACCTTGCAGCAGGATCGCTTGCAAGCCTTTGGACTCACCTCCAGCGCGGTTGGGCAACAATTGCAGTTTCTGTTGAGCGGCGTGCCGGTGACCGCCGTGCGAGAGGACATCCGCACGGTGCAAGTGGTGGCCCGCTCGGCAGGAGGCAATCGCTTCGATCCGGCAATGGTCATGAACTTCACGCTGGCTGGTGCAAACGGGCAACGCATCCCGCTGTCGCAACTCGGCGAGGTTGATGTCCGCATGGAAGAGCCTGTCATGCGTCGGCGCGACCGGGTGCCAACGATCACTGTGCGTGGCGATATCGCCGAAGGTCAGCAGCCGCCAGACGTATCAACGAGGATTTCCGAACAGTTACAGCCTGTCATTGAGAAGCTGCCGAAGGGCTATCGCATCGAGCAAGCGGGTTCGATCGAGGAGTCCGGTAAAGCGACGGAAGCGATGTTGCCGCTTTTTCCAATTATGTTGGCGATCACCCTGATAATTCTCGTTCTGCAGGTTCGCTCGATATCTGCAATGGTCATGGTTTTCCTGACCAGTCCGCTGGGACTGATCGGTGTAGTCCCGACGCTGATTCTTTTTCAGCAGCCATTTGGCATCAATGCGTTGGTAGGACTGATTGCACTGTCGGGCATCCTAATGCGCAATACACTAATTCTGATTGGGCAGATTCATCAAAACGAGCGGGCGGGACTGGAACCGTTTCATGCAGTAGTCGAAGCGACCCTGCAGCGTGCTAGGCCGGTGATCCTGACCGCACTGGCGGCGATTCTGGCCTTTATCCCGCTGACTCATTCGGTGTTCTGGGGAACGCTTGCCTACACGCTGATCGGAGGAACGTTGGCGGGTACGGTACTGACTCTGGTGTTCCTGCCGGCTATGTATTCCATTTGGTTCAGGATCAAGCCTGTCAGTAGCCTCGCCCTTATAGCGCAGCCCGCATAAACCGGAAGGTGCGGCGGGCCGATCCCGCCGCACTGACTTTGACCCTATAGCGAAACTCCATCGGCAACGGCGCGATCTCTTCGACGACTTGCTGATGGGTACCTGAAACCGGTTCAAGTCTGGGCAGCCGTCGTTCCACTGCACCAGGCCTCGCCCCCGCCCCCGAGCGCCACCTTCGCTCTTTGAGCGCGCGCCCTGGCCAACTTCAGCGAGTCCTGGCTGACCAAGTGAKTTTGGTTTGAGTACAAAAGGGCCCGAGAGGGCCTTTTTTGGATGCGTTATCAG
>NZ_JBFUKU010000548.1:0-1696 GCF_056400685.1 Pseudomonas sp. P5_A12
CGCTGGAACCGACCCGCCAGGGCACTATTCCGGTTCAGGTCGATACCCGCAACGCCCAGACCACACTGCGTCTGCATGACGGCGAAACCCAGATCCTCGCGGGCCTGGTGCGTAACGACCATGGCAGCACGGGTAACAAGATCCCGGGCCTGGGTGACATTCCAGGGCTTGGCCGCTTGTTCGGCAGCAACAAGGACACCGTCGGCAAATCGGAGCTGGTGCTGTCGATCACGCCACGGATCGTGCGCAACCTGCCTTACCAGAGCCCTTCAGACATGGAATTCCAGACCGGCACCGAAACCAGCATGCACGTCCAGGCACCGGATCGAGGGATGCAAACCTCGATTCAGTCTGAGCCCATTGAGCGGCAGGTGGCTGGCGTGACCACCCAGGTGACTGGCGGTCGGCCGGTGTCTGGCGTAACTACCCAGGTGACTGGTGGCCGGCCAGTGTCTGGCGTAACCACCCAGGTAACTGGCGGTCGGCCAGTGGCTACCACCACCCAAGTGAGCGTCGGTCGGCCGCTGGCTGCCACCACCCAAGTGACCATTGAGAAGCCTTGATCATGAACGGCTCGCAACGCGGTTTTACCTTGATCGAAGTCGTCGTGACGCTGTCGCTGATCGGCCTGCTGGCCAGTATGGCCGCGCCACTGACCGAGACCATCGTGCGCCGGGGCAAGGAGCAGGAATTGCGCACGGCGCTGTACCAGATTCGCGACGCCATTGACGCCTACAAACGCGCCTTTGACGCCGGTTATATCGAGAAGTCGCTGAACAGCAACGGTTATCCACCCAATCTTCAAGTGCTGGTGGAGGGCGTGCGCGATGTGCGCAGCGCCAAGGGCGCCAAGTTCTAMTTTTTGCGCCGCGTACCCCATGACCCGCTGACCACGGTCAAGCGTGACGACGAAGGTGGCTGGGGCTTGCGCTCATATGACAGCACGGCTCAAAACCCCCGCGATGGTGAAGACGTCTTTGACGTCTACTCCAAGGCCCGGGGCAAAGGGCTCAACGGCATCGCGTACCGGGAGTGGTGAGCATATGCGTCGGGAAAAAGGCTTTACCCTGTTGGAACTGATGGTGGTCATGGCAATCATCGCGACGCTGATGACCATCGCCTTGCCACGCTATTTCAACAGCCTCGAAACGTCGAAAGAAACCACGCTGCGCCAGAGCCTGTCGGCCATGCGCGAAGCATTGGATCACTACTACGGCGACACCGGACGTTA
Source organism: Pseudomonas sp. P5_A12 (assembly GCF_056400685.1). Lineage (NCBI taxonomy): Bacteria > Pseudomonadati > Pseudomonadota > Gammaproteobacteria > Pseudomonadales > Pseudomonadaceae > Pseudomonas > Pseudomonas sp. P5_A12. The sequence continues at coordinate 1,232 of NZ_JBFUKU010000548.1, forward strand.
CCCTGACTCGCTCGATCAACTGATCGAACAGCGTTACCTGCGCAACGCGCCGATGGACCCGATTGCCGAGCGTAAAGACACCTGGGTGCTGGTCGCACCACCGGATGGCGTGGCGGGCGGGGTGGCCGATATCAAAAGTGGGGCCACAGGGAGGGCGCGTGATGGCAGCCTGTATTCCGAGTGGTAAGCCGGGTAACGAGGCGGGGTTCACCTACCTGGGCGTGCTGTTTTTGATCGTGGTGATGGGCATGGGCCTGGCCAGTGCCGGTGAGTTGTGGTCCACCGCCTCGCGTCGTGATCGGGAACGTCAGTTGCTGTGGGTTGGCACCCAATACGCTCAGGCACTGCGCAGCTATTACCGCAGTTCGCCAGGCCTGGCCCAGTATCCGAAAGAACTGGCAGACCTGCTTTCGGACGAGCGCTTTCCATCGCCCAAACATCATCTGCGCCAGCTGTATCCGGACC
>NZ_JBFUKU010000549.1:0-1649 GCF_056400685.1 Pseudomonas sp. P5_A12
CCCTCCCCCTCCGTGTCAGGCTACCTGTCACCCTTGTTGATTGACTCATTCATTCAAGAGGGCGAAGGTGCATAACAATGTCCAATCTAGGCAAACGCTACGACGACGACTTCAAAGATTGGGTCGTCTTGCAAATGATGCCGCCTCTAAATCGCTCAGTGGCAGAACTCGCCATTGCGCTTAATCTCACGCCTCAGTCACTGCGAAACTGGAGACAAATGGCTAGAGATAAAGGTTTGATCGTGCCGGGAAATGGCAAGACCAGTGATCAATGGTCCAGCGCCGATAAATTCAATGCTGTCATGGAAACCGCACCGTTGAGTGAGGTTGAGATTTCTCAATATTGCCGAATCAAGGGCATTTATCCTGAGCAAATCCAGCAGTGGCGCGAGGCGTGCCAAAACGCCAATACCCTTGCTGATTTGAAACCTAGTGCAGAAAGAACTGCCGAGCAGCGGCGGATCAAAGATCTGGAGCGTCAGCTGATCCAATCCGATGCAGGACGTGCGGAGGCGGTGGCTTTGCTGGAGCTCAGAAAAAAAGCCAATGCGATCTGGGGCAAGGACAAGGAAGACTGATCAGCGCCTCTGATCGTACGCAAGCCATGAAGTTGATTGCTGAAGCGGTGTTGAGTGGGGCTCGTCGATATCGAGCGTGTAATGAGCTAGGGCTGAGCCTGCGTACAGTTCAACGTTGGCGACACGCCTGCTGCGATGGGCGTCTACTGGCTCAGCGAGCAGCGCCGTCGAACAAGCTCAGTGAGGCAGAGCGCCAAGCGGTGCTTGATGCTGCCAATCAGGCTGGCTACGCCAGCCTCACCCCACACCAAATCGTTCCAAAACTGGCCGATGAAGGTATCTACCTCGCTTCAGAGTCGACGTTTTACCGTGTGTTAAAAGCCGCTAATCAAAACGTGCGTCGCGGCCGAACCAAAGCCCCGAAACGCAAGGTCCTGACGACGCATCGCGCTGACGCTCCCAATCAGGTTTGGTGCTGGGATATCACTTGGCTACCCAGCACTGTCAGAGGTCGTTTTTTCTACTGGTACATGGTCAAGGATGTCTACAGCCGCAAGCTGGTAGCCAATGAAGTGCATGAGGTGGAATGCGCCGAACACGCGTGTGAGCTGCTTAGAAAGGGATGCTTGCGTGAACATACAGCGGGTCGACCGTTGGTGCTGCACTCGGATAACGGCCACGTCATGAGAGGTTCCTTGTTACGTGAAAGCATGGTTGCCCTGGGCGTCGAGCCGTCCTTTAGCCGGCCAAGGGTGAGCAATGACAACGCTTACGCCGAAGCACTTTTTCGTACCGCAAAGTACTGCCCGCTCTGGCCGGATCAACCATTTGATACGGTGACTGAGGCAAGAATTTGGGTGCAGGGATTTATCGAGTGGTACAACGAAGATCACCGCCACAGCGCCCTGAAATACGTGACGCCAAACCAGCGGCACGAAGGCAAAGCAACGGCTCTATTACAAGCTAGAGCAATGCTTTATGAAAATGCCAAGGAAGCTAATCCGAGCCGCTGGAGCACTCGAACACGCAACTGGAAGTTGGCAGATGCTGTGTATTTAAACCCAGAGCGCCCTGAAATTAAGAGCGCAACGGGCTAGCAACTGTAAGACAAGGCGACAGGTACCTTGACAC
>NZ_JBFUKU010000550.1:0-1644 GCF_056400685.1 Pseudomonas sp. P5_A12
GATCCTGTCCTACGTTGCCGAACACCTGCTCGAACTGCCGCGCTCCTTTTAAAGGAACAGCGTAAAGCCCAGTGCGTCGGCCCAGGCAGACGCGACTGGGGAGCCATGACAAGAGAGATAATAATCATGAGCCAACCCAAAGGCATCCGTCCGCTCGATGGCATTACCGTCGTCAGCCTTGAGCATGCGATTGCAGCGCCCTTCTGCACCCGACAATTGGCCGACCTTGGTGCGCGTGTGATCAAGGTCGAACGCCCAGGCACGGGTGACTTCGCCAGAGGTTACGACCAACGCGTCAACGGTCTCGCCTCGCACTTCGTCTGGACCAATCGCTCGAAAGAAAGCCTGACCCTCGATCTGAAACAGGATTCGGCTACCGAGGTGCTGGACAGTTTGCTGGCCACTGCCGATGTTCTGGTGCAGAACCTGGCGCCAGGTGCAGCAGCACGAATGGGACTTTCATTTGAGGCTTTGCATCAGCGGTTTCCGCGCCTGATCGTTTGTGACATTTCAGGCTATGGTGCAGGCGGCCCCTATGAAAAGAAAAAAGCCTATGACTTGTTGATCCAGAGCGAAGGTGGATTCCTTTCGGTCACCGGCGGACCGGGTGAGGAAGAAATGGCCAAGGCAGGTTGCTCGATTGCTGACATCGCGGCCGGCATGTACGCCTACACAGGAATTCTATCTGCCTTGCTGTTGCGTGGACGCACTGGCGAAGGTAGCCACCTCGATGTGTCCATGCTGGAAAGCCTGGTCGAGTGGATGAACTACCCAATGTACTACGCCTACGACGGCGCTACACCTCCCCCTCGCGCCGGCGCCGCGCACGCCACGATCTACCCCTATGGTCCCTTCCCCATCGGTGACGGCACTACAGTAATGCTGGGTTTGCAGAACGAACGAGAGTGGCAGCTGTTTTGCGACAAGGTACTGCTTTCTCCTGAACTGGYGAAAGACGAACGTTTCTCTGCCAACTTCAAGCGCGTCGAAAACCGTCAAGCGCTGCGGGCACTCATCGTTGAATCGTTCTCCACACTCAATTTCGATGCCGTGTTTGATCGGTTGGAGCATGCGCAAATCGCTAATGCTCGGGTCAATGACATGCAAGGTGTTTGGGACCATCCGCAACTTCTGGCACGTGATCGCTGGCGGGAAGTCGAAACCTCTGTCRGCACGGTTCCTAGCTTGATACCTCCTGGCAGCAACAGCGCATTCGAGCCACGTATGGATGCCGTACCGGGCCTCGGTCAGCACACAGAACAGGTGCTCAGGGAACTGGGGCTGGGTACGGATCGTATTGAACAAATGCGCGCAGCCGGGGCGATTTAGCCTTGATCTGAAAACAAAAAGCTGCCTGCAACGATCAAAGTTTTTGAGAGAACACTGCCCAATGAAGATCCTGGTAGCTGTAAAACGAGTAGTCGACTACAACGTGAAAGTTCGCGTCAAAGCAGACAATTCCGGCGTCGACCTCACCAACGTCAAGATGTCGATGAACCCGTTCTGCGAAATCGCAGTGGAAGAAGCGGTACGCCTGAAAGAGCTTTCTATAAAAGAAGAGCGCGTTGCGACTGAAGTCCTCGTCGTCTCCGTCGGCCCGTCTACCGCTCAAGAGCAACTGCGCACCGCGCTGGCTCTGGGGGC
>NZ_JBFUKU010000551.1:0-1602 GCF_056400685.1 Pseudomonas sp. P5_A12
CAATGTCGTATTTCGAGCTTTGAGCCAGAAGCTAAATGTCGTAACCACGGCGGTTGCCTGGAATGCAGATCGGCCCAATCCGCTAGTAGCTGAAGTCGTTGCGCGTTTTCGGGCGAAGGCGTGAGTAGATCGGGAACGCGAAAGTTTAGTGATAGGTTTAGCGTATCAAAGCCTTCCACAATCAGGATTTTACAGAACACACGAATCCCTTGAAATTGCATATCTGACTGCCAGCGACTCTCGTGTGGCGGTAATCCTTTTCGTTCAAGGAGCTATTAACGTGTCCTCATCCGAAACGTTCACTCACACGCAACTCCCTCTGACGATAGAGGGTGTCCAGCTGAACGTCGCCGCCATTCACAGGAATGGCGATTTGGCGCCGATTGTATTCCTGCATGGTTTTGGTTCGACCAAAGAGGACTATGCCGATATCGCGCTGCAGGCGGAATTCGTCGGTCATCCTTTCATCGCCTACGACGCCCCCGGATGCGGGGAAAGCCAGTGCAGTGACCTTTCCAAGGTTTCCATCCCATTTTTTATGCAGGTAGCACTGCAGGTGCTGGAGCATTTCGAAATCGAGCGCTTCCATCTGGTCGGTCACTCCATGGGTGGGTTGACTGCTCTGATGCTGGCCCATCAGTTCCCGGAGCGGGTAATTAGTTTTGTCGATATAGAGGGCAATATTGCTCCGGAAGACTGCTTCCTCAGCCGTCAGATAGTCGACTATCCGAGTAATGATCCCGAGGCATTTTTCGCTGCCTTCATCAAACGTGCCAGGCACGCCCCGGCATACGCCAGCGCATTGTATTCGGCGAGCTTGAGACACAAGGTGCGTGCTGGGGCAGTACGAGGGATTTTCGAGTCGATGGTCGATCTGTCCGACAACGCCGATCTGATGGGTAAATTTCTTGGATTGAAGTGCCCGCGAATGTTCATGTACGGCGAGCAGAACGCGTCACTGTCCTATCTTCCGCATATCCAGGCTCAGGGCGTACGCCTGGCGCAAATTCCCGCCTGCGGACACTTTCCTATGTATTCCAACCCGATCGCGATGTGGAGCCAAATCGCTGATTTTCTGACCAGCAGCCAATCCGGATAAGTCTGGTCGTCTTGAGCGCTCCCTGATACTTCGCGGGAGCCTGACAGGCTTGGCGGTTGCGATTCAAAAAGCAAGTTCAGCTATTTCACGTGCCCCCTTGCAGTGGCTTGTAAGGGTGCGTGCACGCTTGAAATCTATAACAACAAGAGGTTCAAATCATGCTTGAAGTCATTAACAGCTTTCTTTCTGGAAAGCTCCTGATCGTGCTCATCGTGGGCCTAGGTGGCTACTTCACCATCCGTTCGCGCTTTGTGCAGTTCCGCCATTTCCTACATATGTTCAGTGTTTTTCGCGATAGCGTTCAGAAGAGTGCGGGCCAGATCAGCTCATTCCAAGCGTTAATGCTCAGCCTGGCGGGTCGCGTGGGCGCGGGAAATATAGCCGGTGTCGGATTGGCGGTGACGCTGGGCGGGCCTGGCGCGGTGTTCTGGATGTGGGTGACCGCGCTGGTGGGTATGTCCACCAGCTTCTTTGAATGTAGTTTGGGGCATCTGTACATACGG
>NZ_JBFUKU010000552.1:0-1558 GCF_056400685.1 Pseudomonas sp. P5_A12
TTCCAGTGTGTATCGGTAACGGTGGCGAGATGCGTTGTGGTGGGGGTGTCGCTGAAAGTGAGTTCCACCTTGGCACGGGACCAACAACTCCCGGAAATTTTTGGAGACAAACCGTCCTCTTGCACTGGGTCAATTTCAGGCGCCAACGGTGGGATGGTGACGTTGAGAAAGACCCAGTTCGGCGAATGGTGAATGCCCAGAGATTGCCTGATATGAACTTCCCGATTGAGTGTCGGGCCCCACACTTCGGATGCCCGGCTCGACCATTGGCCGTTGGTGGGCACGAGCGCGTCAGGGGCGACCACGGAGCCGCCATGGGGATTAGCGAGCGTCACCTTAGCGTCGGTGAAACCTTTGCCGGAAAAGGTCGGCTGGTAGTTAATCGTGAACTTTATGTCGCTAGGATCCGGCAGCACCCGGTTGACGGTAAATGAGTAGGGCAGCGACTCAATCCAGCCATTGGCATTGTCCGAGACTTTCTGAATCGCCTTCAGGTTATAGGTACCAAACGGCCAGTTGGTCGCGGTCGTTTCCCAGCGGCCTCCTGTCACCGGGGCAGCGGACGGYGCCGTCCCACCAGGCCCGTTGACGATAGTGATCTCGACCATTGCGCCGGTGTGGCCGGCGCCTGAGAACTTGAGCGAGGTTTCGGTTGGGTATGAAGTGGTGACGGCGGTCAGTGCGGGGGGGCGGATTTTGAACGACCGCGCGATACTGCGTCCGGATTGGCCACTGCTCGAAGTCAGCTGGGCAACCAGCGAGCGCGGCCCGGGTTGCACATTGACGGGCACAGACCAACTGTCACCTGTGACCGGAGCCTCGCCTACCTGAGTCTGCGTCAGATCCAGATACACTCGCATAGTGGCAACCGCCGTGCCACCCGATCCTGAAAGCACAAATGACGGGTCCTGTATTGAATTCGGGCCCGGGCCGGCGATAACAGGGATAACAGGCTTGGCAGGCGGAAGAATATAAGTACGGGAAGACTGAGTACGGTTTCCAACTACGTGTCGGGCGTAGAGGGTGACCGTATTATAGGTATTGGTGAGGTCAACATTGATCCTCCAACTTCCATCATTTCCAACCACGCCCCGGCCCCATACAAATGAGCCCGCAAAATCAGTAATTTCAATTTCTGCTCCAGACAAACCATTATTGCCGCTAATAGTTACCATCTGATTTTCAAGTAACGCGCCTTCATCGGGATGCAAAATATTCAAAGGACGAATACATACAATCGTAAAAGGCTCAGAGTACCGAACAGCATGTTCGGGTATTTTTTCCTCAATGACGATTTGATAATTTCCTGACTTGATATCATACAGATCCTGGCTCCAGTTGCCGTCGGAATAAAAAGTAGAACTCAATTCTCGAGCCGTAATATGTTCCAGAACCCGAAGCGCGCCGAAGCGCCCCTCTACGCCTTTAACAAAGTTTGGAGATTGAGCATACGAGGTAATCCTGGGTCTTTTGGCAACAAAAATATATTTTCTTCTGGACCGCGATTGCTGGCTCCCATAATGCCACCATGTATCGTAATACCCTTGCCCTTGAGGGA
>NZ_JBFUKU010000553.1:0-1543 GCF_056400685.1 Pseudomonas sp. P5_A12
GCGTCACGGGATGCATTCCCACGCGGAGCGTGGGAACGATCAGGGTAGGAAATTAATCTTCCTTGCCCTTGTTACGCACCGCACGCGCCAATTCACGACCGGCGTCGCGTTCGCGTTCGGTGTCACGCTTGTCGTATTCCTTCTTGCCCTTGCCCAGCGCGATCTCGCACTTGACCATGTGCTTGCTCCAATACCAGGACAGGCACACGCAGGCGTAACCTTTTTGCTGCACTGCGGTGGCCAGCTTTTCCAGCTCGCGACGGTTGAGCAGCAATTTGCGGGTACGGGTCGGGTCAGCAATGACGTGGGTGCTGGCGGTCATCAGCGGCGTGATGTGACTGCCGAGCAGCCAGGCTTCGCCATCCTTGAGCAGCACGTAACTGTCGACCAGTTGCAGCTTGCTTGCCCGCAAACTTTTTACTTCCCAGCCGGCCAGGACCAGACCAGCCTCGAACTTATGCTCGATGAAGTAATCGTGTCGCGCCTTTTTGTTCTGCGCGATGGTCCCTGTGGGGTGTTTCTTCTGTTTAGCCATAGGGGCGGCATTATAGGGAGTTGCGCGCGAGTCGGCTACGGTATCGCTACGTGCTTGAGCAGGTTGATTGAATCCCGGACAATGCGGCCTCTTTTTTGAACGCTTGGGCGTGATAACGATGTCGACAGACAAGGTTTCTGTCCACGGCAGTTGGGCTAGCCGCTGGGTCTTCATACTCGCCGCGACCGGTTCGGCCGTGGGCCTGGGTAGTATCTGGAAATTCCCGTACATGGTCGGCGTCTACGGCGGCGGGGCTTTCGTGCTGATGTTCCTGGTCTGTATCGCGCTGATCGGCGTGCCGGTCATGTTGGCTGAAACACTGATCGGCCGTCGTGCCCGGCAAAGTCCGGCCAACGCCTTGAAGGTGCTGGCGCTGGAGGCGGGGCACTCGGCCAAGTGGTCCTGGGGCGCTTTCGCCGGGATGATCACGGCATTGCTGATCCTGTCTTTCTATAGCGTGGTCGGCGGCTGGTCGCTGGATTACATCATCGACATGGGGCGTGGCGATTTTCAGGGGGTGACGGCTGATCAGGTCGGCGCGTACTTCGGCAATGTGATCGCCGACCCGTGGCGCCTGACACTTTGGCACACGATTTTCATGCTGCTGTCGGCCATCGTGATCGCCAAAGGCGTGGTCGCCGGGCTTGAGCGCAGCTTGCGCATCATGATGCCGCTGCTGTTTGTGATGGTCATCGTGCTGCTGGGTTACAGCATGACCACCGGCCATTTCATGGAGGGTGTGCATTTCATGTTCGACTTCCACCCGGAAAAAGTCCTCGACGGTTTGCTGCCCGCCATGGGGCACGCGTTCTTTTCCCTGAGCGTGGGTGTCGGCTCGATCATGATCTACGGCGCTTACATGCCGAAGCACTCGTCGATTTCCGGCACTATCGTCGGCGTGGCGCTGCTCGATACGTTCGTTTCGCTGGTCGCCGGTCTGGCTTTGTTTCCGATTGTGTTCGCCGCGGGTCTGAACCCAAGCGAAGGCCCTGGCCTGATGTTTGTCAG
>NZ_JBFUKU010000554.1:0-1527 GCF_056400685.1 Pseudomonas sp. P5_A12
CAGTAAGACCGGGGGCTAAGTTGTCAGTACAGATGCATCACCATCGTGCCGAACATTGGATTGTCGTTAGTGGCACCGCTAAAGTAACCAATGGTGAAAAGACTTACCTGGTTACGGAAAATCAGTCGACTTACATACCAATTGGGCAGGTTCACGCTTTAGAGAACCCAGGCGTCATCCCATTGGAGCTAATCGAAGTCCAATCCGGCTCATACTTAGGCGAGAACGATATCGTGCGCTTTGAAGACAAGTACGGTAGGGCGTGAGCCTGTATTGACTTTATAATTTTTTGAATGGAAGCTATTTTTTGACTCAGAAAATTCTAGTTACCGGTGGTGCCGGTTACATTGGTTCCCACACCACCTTAGCTTTGCTGCAGGCTGGTTACGAAGTGGTCGCGCTCGATAACCTTTGCAATAGTTCGCAGGAGTCACTTCTCCGAGTCGAAAAAATTTGTGGCAAGAAGCCTGTATTTGTTCAAGGCGATATCAGGGACCGCGCATTGCTCGATGATGTTTTATCCAGACATAGGATCAGCGCTGTCCTGCACTTTGCTGGATTAAAGGCCGTGGGAGAGAGCACGTGCAAGCCTCTCTGTTACTACGAAAACAATGTCACAGGCAGTGTAACTCTTTGCCAAGCCATGGCCACGGCTGGGGTATTTCGGCTTGTATTCAGTTCCTCAGCGACAGTCTATGGTGAACCGACGCAAATGCCGATCAGGGAGGACTTCCAGACTGGAGTTCCTACCAACCCTTATGGTCGTACCAAGCTAATGGTTGAGGAGCTGTTGAAGGATTTAGCACATTCTGACTCCCGCTGGGGTATCGCATTGCTACGCTATTTCAATCCAGTTGGCGCACACGCCAGCGGGTTGATCGGTGAAGATCCAAATGGCATCCCCAATAACCTGCTCCCGTACGTTAGCCAAGTGGCAATCGGAAAACTCCCACAACTCGCGGTTTTTGGTGCCGATTACCCAACACCTGACGGAACGGGCATACGCGACTACATCCATGTGGTCGATCTGGCTGTGGGGCATTTAAAGGCTCTGCAAGCGCTCGCTAATAAAAACGGCGTGAATACCTGGAACCTAGGCACCGGAACCGGTTATAGCGTACTGGAAATGATCCGCGCGTTTGAAAAAGCAAGCGAGAAGCCAGTACCGTTTAAAATCGTGGGCCGTCGTCCGGGGGACATCGCCGAATGCTGGGCTGATCCTAGTAAGGCCGAACTAGAGCTTGGATGGAAGACGGAGCGTGGACTGCAGGAAATKATGACCGATACCTGGCGCTGGCAGTTGCTCAATCCTCAGGGTTATGCAACCAAGCGTTGCTGAAGAAAAACGCATATTTATGTTATGTAGCGTCCGCCCACCTACAATTTTCCGCAGAAAATCTCAAAAAACCTTTGCCCAGGCATTTTCCTACTTGTAATACCTACACTTCCTCCAATACCCTTACCCCAACAACCGTCGGGACTATCCTTTCAAGGAGCATGAACATGAAAAAGCTACTAGCTTTGGCC
>NZ_JBFUKU010000555.1:0-1490 GCF_056400685.1 Pseudomonas sp. P5_A12
GCCCTGAAAATGGCGGTTTTTGCGTCCATGTGTATCCGCCGACATGCCAGATACATTGCAATACAAAGGGCTAAAGGCGAGCGGGCCAAGGCTCGATAGACTGTGCGACATCCCCCATTGATAGAGGCCAGGCCCCATGGAACACGTCGATCACATTCTCATCGTGGACGATGACCGCGAGATCCGGGAACTGGTAGGCAACTACCTCAAGAAGAACGGCCTGCGCACCACGGTCGTCGCTGACGGCCGGCAAATGCGCGCCTTCCTTGAAACCACGCCGGTGGACCTGATCGTGCTCGACATCATGATGCCCGGCGACGACGGCCTGATACTCTGCCGCGAATTGCGCGCCGGCAAACACAAGGCCACCCCGGTGTTGATGCTCACCGCGCGCAACGATGAAACCGACCGCATCATCGGCCTGGAAATGGGCGCCGACGATTACCTGGTCAAACCGTTCGCCGCCCGCGAACTGCTCGCCCGAATCAACGCCGTGCTGCGGCGCACGCGCATGTTGCCGCCCAACCTGGTAGTGACCGAAAGCGCTCGCCTGCTGGCGTTCGGTCGCTGGCGCCTGGACACCTCGGCCCGGCACTTGCTGGACGACGACGGCACCATGGTCGCGCTGAGCGGCGCCGAATACCGCTTGCTACGGGTCTTTCTCGATCACCCGCAGCGGGTGCTCAATCGCGATCAACTGCTGAACCTGACCCAGGGCCGCGACGCCGACCTGTTCGACCGCTCCATCGACTTGCTGGTCAGCCGATTGCGCCAGCGTCTGCTCGATGACGCCCGCGAACCGGCCTACATCAAAACCGTGCGCAGTGAGGGCTATGTGTTTTCGCTGTCGGTGGAAGTGCTCGGGGCGCCTTCATGAACCTCAACCTGCGCTGGCCCCGCACCCTCGCTTCGCGGCTGTCGCTGATCTTCCTGATCGGCTTGATCCTGGCGCAGGCGCTGTCCTTCGGCGCGCAGTATTACGAACGTTACGAAACTGCAAAAACCACCATGCTCGGCAACCTGGAGACCGACGTCTCGACCTCCATCGCCATCCTCGACCGCTTGCCGGCCACGGAACGGGCGAGCTGGTTGCAACAACTGGATCGGCGCAATTACCGCTATCTGCTGGATGAAGGCTCGCCGGGCGAGGCCATGCGCGACACGCCGATTGCCGTGACCTCGATCAAGGACGCCATCGGCAAGGATTACCCGATGACCGTGACCGACATTCCCGGCCCGATCAAACACTTCCAGGTCCATCTGAAACTGACCGATGGCAGCCCGGTCACCATCGACGTCCGTCCGTCGATGGTGCCGTTGTCGCCGTGGCTGCCCTTCGTCCTGCTTGGCCAATTGGCGTTGATGATCGCCTGCACCTGGCTGGCCGTGCGCATCGCCATTCGCCCGCTGACGCGCCTCGCCCAAGCTGTGGAAACCCTCGACCCCAATGCCCACGCCGTGCATCTGGACGAAAAAGGCCCGACCGAAGT
>NZ_JBFUKU010000556.1:0-1460 GCF_056400685.1 Pseudomonas sp. P5_A12
GCTCGAGCCAGTTCAGAGTTTGAGAATCCCTTGCCATCAGGTATTTTCTAGCCGGTAGTGCATTTGGTGCCAATGCCTTAGGCTTCGACCTGCTCCTGCTCCTGCTCCTGCTCCTGCACTTGATCTTGATCAGATAGAGAAGAATGCTTGTGCTAGATGTTGGCCCCGCCGTGTGTCCTGATAATCAATACGACACACATTTAAAGCCATGTGCCATGGTAGGGGGCGGCGCGATTCTTTAGGGTGATGGCCATTTGGCGCTTTTCGAGTCATGATCAATTTCTGTGTTCGCGCAAGCGTAGTGAACAGTGTCAGCCTATGCCTTAGGCAAAACCAGGGATCGGATCAGTGTCATCATCTGCAGATAGTGCCCCGTCGCTCAGTAGTGTCATCCAGAAGCTGTTGGATAAATCCCCTCTGGATCGTTTCGTGAAGTGTACGGTGGACATAGCTACCGTACCTCCATATAAGGCTCCCCGAGTCGCGCTACTGCATGTCCGATTCAAAGAAGATATTCCCAGTATCAGAGCGTTTGCCGATTTCCTTGGTAACCAAGCAGCGAACTATGCGTTGAGCCGGCGGCGTCGAGATGCGTACCAGGCCCGGATAGCCTCTGCAGAAAACGGGGATGTTTCAGCTGCGCAAGAGCTCAGTCGGGCTGTAAGGAATGCATTCATCGAGTTTCGAAAGGCTCACCCCTCCAGGGCTAGCGAAGTGGGGGAGGTGCTGGCTTACTGCGTCGCCGTTCACCATCTACAGGCGTCTCAGCTGATCGCCAAGATGGCCTTGAAAACCAGCAATAACATGCCGGTCTATGGCCTCGATGGTATCCACGCCTCGGTGATCAACGGTGAATTAAATGTATTTTTCCTAGAATCGAAGCTTGCAGGTACTGCCGCCAGTGGCACAGCTGATTACGCGGAATCTGTCTCAGGCTTCCTCAAAGACGATGGGCAATATGAGCATGAGTACGGGCTGGTTACTAGCCTGGGGAATCTTGATGCGCTCGACCCAGCTGATAAAAATTTGATGATGGACTATCTCGATGTATTTAGTAATCCAAATGCCCCCAGGCGTGAGCGATCTGTGGGAGTAGTGTGTTACTCAGAGGTCAAGCATTTTGCGAACAAGCTTGAAGTCGATGAAGGTTCAATATCCAAGCATGAGGATCATTTCGGTGAACTTTATAGCAGCGATTTCAACAGACACCATACCAATCTGAGCAATCAGCTGGGTGTTAAGAAAGTTGATCCGAATAAATGCATGGTTTATTTGATAGCGGTTCCCGATGTCGACGAGCTGAGAGAGATGTTTTACGACTCGATAGGCCTTTCGGGCTTGGAATCAGATGTTCCTCTTACTCCGCCTTCCGTCATCGAGGGGGACGCGCCATGAGCACTTTTGCGGCGGAGCTAGCCTCACGGTTTGTCCAGAATGAAAAATTCAGACGTGCGCTAGGT
>NZ_JBFUKU010000557.1:0-1459 GCF_056400685.1 Pseudomonas sp. P5_A12
GGGTTGATCTATGGGTGCGTGGTGATTCTGAGTCACAATATTCTTACTGGATGGCAGGATGTCTATCGTTCATCTACGTTTATGAATCATGATGTGTTTCTGATGACATCACTATCGATGTTGCTGACAGCAACGTTTTTTATGATGGTCGCGCGTTTCAAAATTGCAAAGGCAAGGCTGGAGATCCGCCATTTGCTGTATCTGAACTTCTGGACTGCTGGTAGTTGGGGAGGGATTTTCTTGGCTATTTCACTGCTGCCTCCAGCAATGGTGATAGGTGTAGCAACTTCATTGGCCCCGACGTTTACTTTCTGCATTAACAAAATATATCGACCCGACTCTAAAAGCGATCGCGGCGACATGGTAGTCTGTCTGCTTTCGCTATTGATAACGCTTCTATTGTTCTACGATGGCTTTCGTGTGGGTTCAGGGATAGCGCCTTTCGTTATGGCTCTAGGCCTTTGCATTTCGGTGTTTGCAGCATTTTCGGATGCTGCGCTTACCGTTACCAATAAGTCGATGTACGATAAAGGTGCGAATACACTAACTATCCTTTCTTCTAGGTTTTACCTGCTTATTGCAATTGCGTTTGTTTGCTCGTTGGTTAAGGGTACATTTGCCCTGAATAGTGAAATTGTTGAAGTGGCGTTGATAATCTCCGGGCTCGGGATAATACCGGCAGTGTATTTGCTCCAAGAAGGTATTAGATATCTGGAGCCGGTGCTTTTAGAAATTTTGTTGTCGAGCACGCCACTGTTCGTGCTTTTATTTCAATGGCTACAACATCCCTATCCACCATCGTTAATAACGGTTTTTTGTTGTTTTTCAATAGTCATTATATCTGTCATTCAGATCATCAGGAATATGAGGGATGTCGGTTATGCGAAAATTAGCTGCGATAGTTGATGCTTATTCTACAGGTAGTTTGCTCTCGGCGGAATTTGAAAAATATGGATATAAGATTGTCCATGTTCAGTCAATGGATCCTATTCTGGAGTTCGATCGCGGAAGCTTCAGGCCTGAAATTTTCATTGTGAACATAATTTCGAACAGTGTTGAGCAAACTGCATTGGAATTGGAGCGACTGGGAGTTGAGTTTATCGTTGCAGGTTGTGAGTCAGGGGTGCTGCTGGCGGATAAGCTGATTCATGCACTTGGCTTACAGGGTAATGTTATTGAAAAGTCTGAATGTCGCAGAAATAAGTATCTTATGCAGTCCGCTTTGAAGTGTGCGGGTATTGAATATATAGAAAGTCTTCAAACAGACGCCGCCGGCACTGCAATAAGTTGGTTTGAGGCTAGTGGTTTTTCGGCAGTTGTTGTAAAGCCATTAGATAGCGCGGGCTCAGATGGAGTCTTCTTTTGTAAGACGGCATCCGAAATTTCGTCGGCGTTTCGGTGTTTGTTGAATAAAGTGAACTCAATGGGCTCATTGAACACGACCTTAATCGTTCAGGAG
>NZ_JBFUKU010000558.1:0-1458 GCF_056400685.1 Pseudomonas sp. P5_A12
ACCGCCACAGCGCCCTGAAATACGTGACGCCAAACCAGCGGCACGAATGCAAAGCAACGGCTCTATTACAAGCTAGAGCAATGCTTTATGAAAATGCCAAGGAAGCTAATCCGAGCCGCTGGAGCACTCGAACACGCAACTGGAAGTTGGCAGATGCTGTGTATTTAAACCCAGAGCGCCCTGAAATTAAGAGCGCAACGGGCTAGCAACTGTAAGACAAGGCGACAGGTACCTTGACACGTACCGTTTTTTTAAAAAGGCCGTGGCGGTCACATTCTACAGAAACCTGATCAGCCAGCTATTTGCTGAGGCGACGACCGATTACCGAAAAAGAAGGGTGGTGCGAGGCATCCTCGACAAGCCGCAGCCTTTCGCGGTAGCAGCCCGCTTCGCGAGGTGATGCGCTTTGGCATCGCGGCTTTATCCCTTTCTTTTGGGGATGCAAGATGTCGAGGACGCGCGCATCGCTGTCACGCTCCGAGCTCTGCGTAAAGCAAAGGGCATTAGCCAGGATGAATTTTTCTGAAGCTCTGGCGCGCCACTACGCCAGATGCCTTGAGAATGGTAAATCGAGCATCACAATAGATAAATTTGAGGCTATTGCTTCTTTTCTGAGCGTAGAGCCTCTGATGATGATGGCTATGTGCGAGGCAGTTCGGAAGGGGCAGTCAGTCTAGGAGACAATAGAGGGAGTTCTCGCCGACGGCGCCCTCCTCAGTGAGAATGAGCTACTCGAAGCATTTCAGGCGGAAGTAAAGCAAGTCCGAGCTTCCTCTAGCCTGACCAATGATTCACGTAAAAAACTTACTGAAACGAAGACCGCACGACTTCTCAGGGCAGGTTTTGATCAGAAGGACATAGCTAAAAAGCTTGGACTTAGCCCAGCTACCGTTTACAGATACTGCAAAAAACTGAGGGCGAGATAGCATTTGGTAGGATTGAAGATTGTGGTCACACGCTAATTCACCGTGGATTAGCACCGTTTTTATGAAGCAGCGAAGCAAAGATCAATCCTTCAAACGTCTTCGMCAGATATCTCAAAACCTTCGATCAGCAACTTGAATTTTGTGAATAAGCAGCAATTGCTTCATTTCACTCCCATTTTTGAGCTTTTTTGGAAACTGTAAACGTAAAGGGTCAAAAAACCGGTAGTTTTTACAGTTTTCCGAAGCAATAGCTTCTCGCAAAAGCCCACAAGGCCTGAAAGGGCCGATTCCACGTTGATCTGCTCGATTCAGACTATGTTTACAATACCGTAGAGTGGAGAGTCGGAAGCAACGGATCTGGTGGCCATCAGTGTTCAGCTCTCAACGGGTCATTCGTGCAAAAGCGGCGATGTTAACACGCTCGCCGGGGTGTTTCAGATAGACCGAGTCGCGGCCATCGCGGGCAAGCCCGCTCCCACAGAGATTAGTGGCGTTGATCGTTCCCACGCTCTGCGTGGGAATGCCTCAAGGG
>NZ_JBFUKU010000559.1:0-1452 GCF_056400685.1 Pseudomonas sp. P5_A12
GATCAGGTAGTTTGGGCAGACCGACTTTTTCAACAGAATCGGCCGTTAGCTGCCCTTCGTGATGGCCACCTAACGGCCGAAAGCAAATTTCGCATTTAAAGAGGGTGGAAGCGATTCGCCTTGCAGCCTTCACATCGCATTTTTCTCAGCCGCATCCATCTGCGCCTGAGCCGCATTGAACGAGTCTATTGCAACCTTCTGCTTGGAAATCATTTCCGCGAGGAGTGCTACAAGGTCCGTCGCCTGCGCTCCTTCAGATGGGAACTTGGTTAGATCAGCAACCTGGGCGCGCCCCGCACTCTGCCACACCCGTTCTGGTCAGTTGATCTGATCTATAGCCGGGCGATGTGTGTGTGTGTGTGCTGCCCGAATCCGAACGCGAAACACTGATCATCAGCGCTACTTCGATGGGCGCGCCGATATGGTTGGCTCGTGAACGAGCTTCGTGACGGCGAGTATCCGGACGCCGTTCTGTTCCCAGAGGACGGAACCTCAGGTTTGTATGACTGGCCGAGCCATGAAAAGGCTTGGTGGTGGCCAGTAACAGCAGCCGTACCTTATCATCAGGCCCCCCCCCCGAAAGGGCATATTTAAATGGGCGATATTTCACTTGCAAGATAAGGAATCTTTCATGCCTGTAGAACCACGGCCTACCATCCCCGCCGTCACTGCCCCCCGTTTTTTGGCCTTCTGTAACTTTCTTCGTAAACAGCCTGTCCATCCTCCAGTTGGCTTGAATCCAAATAACTATGCGGACCACCTCTCCGTTCTCGTTGTGTCTGTCGCTCCACATCCAGGGTTCGAGCTGGGGCACTGCTGGTACAACTGCCTTGATCACCAAGTTTCCTTGGGAGGCCAAGCGATTTATGGCTGGTCACTTTGGCAGTACGGGGACCTCTTCGTCGCGCAGCATCACGCGGTCTGGAAAAATGAACTGGGCCAATACCTTGATCCGACCCCAAATCAAAGCGCGACGACGACTTCGCTCTTCATGCCAGATAATCGGGCTCCTTTCGACATCCTGAAGCTGAGGATGCCGGCTAATCTGGAGTGGCAAAGCGATACCCAATTCACATGGTTCGCAGGCGCATTCGAAAAACAAGAATATTTTGTTCCTGGGATGATGCTCACAGCTGATCTGAAGGATCGTGTCGAGCGATTGCGCCGAGCTTGCTGATTTGGCATAAAGACCCGGCGACCAAAGTTCACACTCAGCGGGACCGAAGCACTATTGGGCAGAGCCAGAACCGCGCAGACCGTCTGCTTTTGGCCGATCTCTGCCTGTCACCAAGGGCTGTATTCGACCGATTCTGTTGAAAAAGTCGGCCATGGTTTCCACGACAGAAAAGTACGCGCTTGAGGTTGAAATCTTTACTTTGAGCAGTGGATTCCGGGTTCAGATTTCGCGTAGCGGCGCGCAGAAAAGACGTTTTCAGCGGTCAGTATTCGGTC
>NZ_JBFUKU010000560.1:0-1444 GCF_056400685.1 Pseudomonas sp. P5_A12
TGATGTCGACTGTCAGACCGCTATCGCGAGCAAGCTCGCACAGAGGATGGTCAGTGGACTCAAAATCGCCGCGCACAAAAAAAAGCCCCCGCTACCTTCACGGCAACAGGGGCTTCCTACTTATAGGCGACGCTCTGCTGCGTCATAGACCTCTTCGTCACGTCGGGCCCCGACTGCGACGATCAACACCTGAATCGCCTTGCCATCGACTCGATAAACAATCCGCGTGTCGCCTGTCCGGATCCGTCTACAACCTGCAAGGCTGGCTCTTAGGGGCTTTCCGCTCTTGTCCGGTTCACCATTGATAATCCGCTCTTCGATCACATCAAGAATGCGGTTCGCCGCCACAGCTCCCAGCAGATCCAGATCCTTCTGAACCTCCGGATGATAGATAACGCCCCAAACCATCCACAGCTCCTTTAGTCTTTCTTGGCGTACCGCGCCCGCATATCGTCGTGACTGACAGCCTTGGCCTGATCAAAACCGATCAGTCGCTCTCGAGCCGCTGCTTCAACCCGAAGGTCCTCAAGCTCGTCGAGCATTTCCTGATACGCATCGACATTGATAATGACCGCTGCGGGTTGGTTGTCTTTGAAAATGACCAGTCGTTCGGTGGCTCGGCTGGAAATCTCCTTTAGCCTCGCACTAAACCCCCTGACCATCGCAGTCACCGAAATCGCTTGGTCAGCACGCTCCAGTAATGCCGTCATACTCACCTCTCCACACACTCATGCAAATTTGAACACACAGTTCTACGCAGAGTATTGCGTTTAATTCGACATACAGCAAGCTGCAAAAAACGCGAATTTATCATCCGACGTTTTTCATCCTGAGAAAAAGTGAGCCGAAGGACGTGTAAACACTCTCGCCGTGTTTAGTTTCGTTTACTTCTAGTGTCGGAATATCGGATGACGCCCGCAGACCCTGTAGGCAAACTCCGAATCGTACGTTTGGGCACTTTGATGCCTTGTTGCGCTTTTCTTTGACGGGATAGTCTTCGGCCATCGCTGCCAATGCAGTGATCGGGTGTGGTAACCCGGCAAAGCAAAGTGCAACAGCGCTCCCAACACGATTTCATGCGTTTTACGCCTGTAATCCAGTGTCATGGCGGCTGTGCGTGGGAGACCTTCGGGTCTGCCGGTTTCTTTGCTCTACCGGTTTACCACCCTGCGTACAGCTGCCACCTATTCGTGTGGTAACGAATGCGGCAGCTCCTCGTTTTAAGGAGCGAAACAATGAGCAAAACAAATCCGTCTACACCTTCGGACCTGAAAACCATCGGTTTCACCCCACTGATCTACTGCCCGGATCAGGCGTTGTTCAACGTCCGCGCCGGCGTCCCCATAGCCGAAGCATTAGCCCAAGCCTCCGACCTGCTGTTCCTCGGCAAATCATTCGCCGAAGATGCCGCCTACACAAAAGACACCGACCGCCACGCTTGGGC
>NZ_JBFUKU010000561.1:0-1444 GCF_056400685.1 Pseudomonas sp. P5_A12
GATATGGTCACTCTCGATTTGGGAAATCTGGTTGGCGTTTTTCGAAGAAGGACCTGACTCCTTCCTCGAGCGTTGGCAGGTTAAGCAATTCGTATTGAGGGTCGGCCTCGTAGGCCAGTTGAGCCCGGAAGTCGTTGCAGCTAGCCGCCTCGAATACTCGGCGCGCTTCGATTACACCGTGAGCTGGCAAACACGTCAATTGTCGGGCCATTTCCAATGCAGCAGCCGRTAAGGTCTGTTTTTCGATGCAGGCCTGAATAAGTCCCCATTGTTCTGCTTTTTTGGCTGAGAGGCGTTCACCGGTCAGGCACAGTTCCAGTGCGCGAGCGCTGCCAATCCGGCGTTGCAGGAACCAGGAAGCACCACCGTCCGGCACCAGGCCTAATGTTTTGATGAACGGCAGATAAAAATAGGCGTCGTGCGCCGCAAGCACAATGTCAGCAGCCAGCGCTAAACCGACGCCGGCGCCCACGGCCGGGCCATTCAACGCCGTCACTACAGGTACCGGTAGTTCATGCATTTCGATGAGCATCGGGTTAAGTCGAGTTCGCATGCCCTCCGCTCCCGCCTCACCTCGCGATGCGTCACCTGACGAGAATGCAATGCCTCGCAGTGCGCTGATCGGGTTGCGACGTTCAGGCTGATTCAGCGTGAGAATCGCAACAGCACCTTCCCGGGTAAAGGTAATCGTTTGATAGCGCATGCTTTACCAATCGTCAGACAGAGGCTGCCTTCGCCGTCGGACGCCACCACGAAGGCCCGCACTTAAATGATGTTTTCAGCCTTCAACGCAAGAATCCGGTCAGCGTCGATTCCCCAGTCGGCCAGAATGGCTTCGCTGTCCGCTCCGCGTGCTTCTGGCACATCAGGCACGCTGCGACTGAATCGAGGCGCTGGCGCGGGCTGCAAAACGCCATCTACCCGAATGAAAGTTTCGCGCTCAATGTTATGGGGATGAGCTACGGCTTGTCCCAATCCAGCACCGGCGAGAAACACGCGTCGGTTCCTTCAAGCAGCGAGCACCATTGCTCGCGAGTTCGGGTCAGGAACATTTCGCTCATTCGTGCTTTAAGTGGCGCCCAGGTCGACTTGTCCCGTTGCTTCTGAAACGCTGGATCGGTGATGTCGCAAAGCTTCAGCAACAACGTATAGAACTGAGGCTCAATCGCTCCAATCGCGATGAACTTCCCATCCGCACAGGCATAGGTGTCATAAAAATGTGCACCGCCATCCAGGACATTTTCGCCGCGCTGATTGGTTAATGTGCCGGCGGCTTTGAAGCCATACATCATCGCCGAGAGCAGCGCTGTACCGTCGGTCATCGCAGCGTCGACCACCTGCCCTTTGCCGGAAATTCGAGACTCGGTCAATGCGCAAAGCACTCCGAATCCGAGCAGCATGCCGCCGCCGAAGTCACCGACGTAGTTAAGGGGAACCGTAGGCT
>NZ_JBFUKU010000562.1:0-1437 GCF_056400685.1 Pseudomonas sp. P5_A12
GCTTATCACCGAACACTGCGGCGAGTCGGTGGTCGAGTGGGTTGTGGCTGCGATGGCCAAAGGTGCTCCAGACGAAGGGCGAGCGGTTGGCGCAACATTGGCACGGGTGGCGAGTGTGTCGGGCACTGAACCTGCAATGAGCTTGCTGCGCAGTTCTATGCAAAAAACGTCCGCAGATGAATCGACTGAAGTACCTGTACCCGCCAGGATTATGCGTTTGCTGGTGATTCTGGCGCGAACTCCGACTTCGGTCACAAGCGTGTACCTGGAGTTTAAAACCCGTCAAGAGATAAGCCCCAACCCTTTGGCACAGCTCTTTAGGGCCGAAGATGTACAAGGCACTGTCAGCATGCGTTACGCCAGGGTCTGTCTGGCCGAAACCCTCTACGGTCCCGCGCGTGACGCTATCGCCTTGAAGGTCAGGGAAAAGCGCAAAGGCCATGTTGCGATGTTGACCCTGACCGACGACTCTTCGGGTGTGCAGGTTCCCGAGGAGATTGAATCATGACGCAATTGATTGCTCCACCAGCTGCGGTTGTTGGCGGCAGCGTCGTGGCGTTTGCCAGTGATTTGCCTGCGTCCCACCGGGAAGACATTTACATGAGCACGGCATTTGCACAATACGCTACCCGTGCTGCGTTTAACGATGGATTGTCGGGTGACTGGTTTGACTACTACCGCAATCAACTGAAGTTTCTCGGATGGGATGTTCCTGAACCTGAAACATTGTTGCCCCTACAGGACGGTCTGATGGGCAGGCAGGCAATACGAAGTATCTCAACACGTCTGGGTGAGGCATTCGCCCAGCCTATGAGTCGGGCTTTGGCACAGATGGAGCACAACGCATTGGCGCACAAGGTCTTCGACTCGACGAGCCTTGGCTCAGATGGCGGTTACTTCCAGATGATTCCTTGCGTGATGAACGGCCCTAACAAAATTGATATGGGGATTTATCACCGACAGTTTCAAATTCGTCGAAATGTCTCTCGATTCCTGTTTGTCGAAGATCAAACGCTTGTGCGCAGCAGCATCGAACAGATGGCTGTGATTACTTTCAACACACTTCACTATGCCCAGTTTCGGGACAAGGTGAAGACGTCGGTGATATCCCAGTCCTTGAAATACCTGATCAATCTGGAGCTCTGACGAACTGGCTGCAAAGGGTTGCTCAGAATGTCGACGCTGTACGACTTTGCTGATCACGCTGGGCAACCCAATGCTCGATCAGGTCACGCAACTGCGACAGCTCCACCGGCTTGGCCATGTGCCCGTCCATGCCGGCCTGACGCGCGCGCTCTTTGTGCTCGGCGAGGATGTGCGCGGTCAATGCCACCACCGGTGTGCGGGTTCGCTGGTTGCCGACTTCCCAGGCGCGTAGCTGCTGGGTGGCAGAGAAACCATCGAGGATTGGCATTTCGCAGTCCATCAACACCAGGT
>NZ_JBFUKU010000563.1:0-1434 GCF_056400685.1 Pseudomonas sp. P5_A12
GGTTTTGTGATGATCGTTCCCACGCTCCGCGTGGGAATGCCTCAACGGACGCTCCGCGTTCGGCTCTTGAGTGGGACGCAGAGCGTCCCGGGATGCTTTCCCACGCAAATGGGGGGACGATCATGTAGAGAGCGGCTTAGCCTTCAAATGCCGCGCATACCAGGGCCGCTGCGGCACCTTCCTGAACATATCCGCCAGCTTTTTCTCATCCTCGCCAAACGTTATCCGCAACGCCAGCTTCATGGTTTCCGGGTCCATCTCCACCGACTTGCCCGCCTGCAACCCCGGGGTGGTGTTGCATCCGTGGGTGCCCGGCCCCAACCATGGATCAGCGACTTCCACCCAACGCCCCGGCGCAAACCATGGCACACCGTTAATCTCCAGCCAACTCACCTCCCCCGGATGAAAGCGTTCGTGCGCGCGAAACCAGTCTTCCAGCCGGTCATCGATCCAGCCGTGGAAATGCCAGAACACCGGGTTCACATGGGACGAAAACGGATCGCCGAGGAAGTCGTTTTCCGCTGCAAACCAACGCGCGGAGAAGTCCGCAGGATCTCGGGCGAACGGCACCGGGTGGCCGTTGGACGGGTCACGAGGCACCGAGGCCCAGCGCATGTGCAGCCAGTCGTGCAAGCCCAACTCCACCTCGGAACCGAACTGGCCCAGGGTCAGCTTCGACAGATAACGCGGGTCGCGGTAGCGCGATTCCCAGACCTGGAAATTACTGTGATACGTCTCGGCGGTCTTGATGTCGCTGACCCATTTCGAATATTCAGCATCGTCATCGGCCAGCCAGGTCGGCGGCAGTGCGGTGCCGTCGTGGTTGTCGAAGTAGTGGGCAAAGCCGACACGATCACGGGCCAATTCGGGTTGAGGCAAAGGGAAGTGTGGCCATGACGGCAAGTCCTGCAACGACCGCGCGGTGCCGAGCATGTGTCGATGCATGAAAAAAAAGTCCACGCCCGAACCGTTACGATCCTTGCGTGCCCCACGGGCATCACGTTCCTTGTCGCGCGGGCCAGGCTGCCAGCCGAGGCCACGCAGGGCATTGCGCTTGTCTTCGGCCAGGGTGTGCCATTTGTCCCGAGAGGCATGCCAGAGCTGGTGAAACAGCCGATGCTCGGGTGAAATCAACCAGGCCAACAGCGGCGCATTCAGCCCGGTGCGCTCACGGGCTTCGGGGAAGACCCGTTTGACGGCGATGAATCGATTGTCCTGGGCAGTCATCATCAGCGGTCGATCAAGGTTCAATACGCGACCACTGAGGGTTCCACTGCCGGCATTGCCGAAGCCGGCCCAGACTTCGTCCAGCGCCATGCTGAATTCGTAATCGGGGGTGCCTTTCACCGCATCGGCATCGACCAGCCGCCAGCTCAATTGCGCCCCCTTCGCATCGGCCAGGTCGCCAAGCACCCGGTAGCGCGGTGTTTCGCT
>NZ_JBFUKU010000564.1:0-1434 GCF_056400685.1 Pseudomonas sp. P5_A12
AGATCAATTGTGGGAGCGAGCCTGCTCGCGAATGGGGCGACTCGGTTTTGAACGCTACTTCTCAGGCATCGGCATCGGAAACGGCATGACATTGCCGACCGCGCCACGGGCTTCACTGATCTTCGGTGTGCCCAGACGCTCTACCTCGTCGATGCGCACAATCGAATGCATCGGCACAAAACTGCGTACCACGCCTTCAAACTGAGCCTTGAGCTTTTCTTCGCTCGGATCGACGACCACTTGCGTGCGCTCGCCAAAGACGAACTCTTCCACTTCCAGAAAGCCCCACAGATCACTTTGATAGATCTGCTTGGCATACATTTCGTACACCTGGCCCTGGTTGAGGAAAATCACCTTGTAGATTGGAGCTTCACGTTTGGTCATGGTGGGCGAGCAACACATTTGGGGATAAAAATGAGGGCGCGAACTATAGCATAGCCACCGGACGCACAATGGTAGGAACCTTGGAACATGTTCCCTATAATGCGCGGTTCTTTGAATCACGTGATGACTGTATCCATGGCCAAGAAGCTTTACATCGAAACCCACGGTTGCCAGATGAACGAGTACGACAGCTCGCGCATGGTCGACTTGCTGGGTGAACACCAGGCCCTGGAAGTCACCGCTCGCGCTGAAGACGCCGACGTGATCCTGCTCAACACCTGTTCCATTCGCGAGCGCGCCCAGGACCGGGTGTACTCCCAGCTCGGCCGCTGGCGCGAACTGAAACTCGCCAACCCGGACATGGTGATCGCCGTCGGCGGTTGCGTGGCCAGCCAGGAAGGCGCCGCCATTCGTGACCGCGCGCCGTACGTGGACGTGGTCTTCGGCCCGCAAACCTTGCACCGCTTGCCGGAAATGATCGACGCTGCTCGTGCCACCAAACTGCCGCAAGTCGACGTCTCGTTCCCGGAAATCGAAAAATTCGACCATTTGCCCGAGCCACGTATCGATGGCCCGAGCGCCTACGTATCGGTCATGGAAGGTTGCAGCAAGTACTGCACTTTCTGTGTGGTGCCGTACACTCGCGGCGAAGAAGTCAGCCGCCCGTTCGACGACGTGATTGCCGAGATCATTCACCTGGCTGAAAACGGCGTGCGTGAAGTGACGCTGCTGGGTCAGAACGTCAACGGTTATCGCGGCTCGACTCACGACGGACGTTTGGCTGATCTGGCCGAACTGATCCGCGTTGTGGCCGCTGTCGACGGCATCGACCGGATTCGCTACACCACGTCGCACCCACTGGAATTCTCCGACAGCCTGATCCAGGCCCACGCCGATGTGCCTGAGCTGGTGAAACATCTGCACCTGCCAGTGCAATCGGGTTCAGACCGGATCCTCTCGGCGATGAAACGCAACCACACGGCGCTGGAATACAAATCCAAACTGCGCAAATTGCGGGCCGCCGTGCCGGGCATTTGCATCAGTTCGGAC
>NZ_JBFUKU010000565.1:0-1385 GCF_056400685.1 Pseudomonas sp. P5_A12
GACGACGGTAGTGAGCTATTGGATTAACCGATTCAGGACACGGAGCTGTCTAGCAAAAGGGCGCCCAAGAAGATGGCAATAGGCCTCATGTCTTTTTTAGAGCTATTTACGACTGAACCATACGAAATAGATCTAAACCACGGGTGACGCGGGCTCTAAGGTGAAGTGTACGAAGTTGTCGTCGGGTTTTGCCGAGGCGCTCGTCTGACAGGAAGTGCAACGCTCTGCCGTCATGGATATATGCAGGCAGGCATCAGGAAATAACAAAAAAGGCGGTCAAGCCATGTTCAAGCATTCGAAAGTACGTCAAGCCGGGCTCATTCTTTTCGCTACCATGCTGTTGTTGATTTTGCCGAATCTGACCAAGGTGATTGGCTAGTCGGTAATAAATACGGCGTCAGGTATTTATATCGTCACTCTAAAAATGTGACTGGCTCGCTACCCGAGCCAGCGTGGGTGTGCCAACCTTTGTGGCACTTTCACGACATGGATGGCGATCTATTGAAAACGCTCACTCTGATCGGGGCCTTGCTGCTCAGCACGCCTCTGTTTGCCGCACAGCTGAACCTGGAGCTAGGCGCGAGCAGTCGCACCTGGCAGACCGAGGAGCTGCTCAAGCATCCACAACTTCAGACCCTGCGTATTGCCGATGACGTTTCCTATAAACGGGAGATGAGCTATCAAGCGGTGCCGCTGACGGCGTTGTTGACCGGTATCAAGCCTTCTGACCATCTGCAAGCCGTGGCGCTGGACGGATTTGCCGCCGAGTTGGCCGCTGCACCGCTGCTCAACACCCAAGGTGCGCAGGCATGGTTGGCGATTGAAGACCCGGCCAAACCGTGGCCGGCGCTGTCTGCAAGCAAACCGAGTGCCGGGCCGTTTTATCTGGTCTGGACAAATCCTCAAGCCGGCAATATCAGCCCCGAGCAGTGGCCGTACCAGGTCGCCAGCATCAAGCGCATGGCGCCGGTGGCTGAACGCTTCCCTGCCCTGCTGCCGGATCCGGCCTTGAAAGCGGACAATCCGGTCAATCAAGGTTTTGCGCTGTTTCAGAAGAACTGCCTGGCGTGCCATCGACTCAACGGTGCCGGGGATGCGCAGTTCGGGCCGGATCTGAATATTCCGTATAACCCGACCGAGTATTTTGGGGCGGACTTCCTGAAGCGGTATATCCGTGATCCGCAGAGCTTGCGCCAGTGGCCCCAGGCGAAGATGCCGGGGTTTACCGCGCAGGTGTTACCGGACGGGGATCTGGACATGTTGGTGGGGTATTTGAAGCATATGGCCGGGCGCAAGATAAAGCCCTGACCCTATTCCCCTTGTGGGAGCGAGCCTGCYCGCGATAGCGGTCTTCCAGTCAGTAAATCTATAACTGACACACCGCT
>NZ_JBFUKU010000566.1:0-1384 GCF_056400685.1 Pseudomonas sp. P5_A12
TGATGGCGCCGCGGAGCACGGGCAATCGCATAGGCCGCGGGATAGCCGATCAGTACCGCAAACAGCGTCGCCAGCCCGGCGATCTTGGCCGATTTGAGCAGGATGCCGAGGTACAACGGATCAAACGCGCGCTGATAGTTTTCCCAGGTAAACAGCCAGTCGATGCCGCCGTAGGCACYGCGTTCGACGAAGCTGTAGACCAGCACCAGCACGCACGGCACCACCAAAAAGATCAGCAGCCAGCCGAAGCCGGGCGCAAGAAGCCAGGCCGACAGACGCCTGTCAGCATGCAAAGCACTCATTACCCATATCCTCCCGCCCCGGAACAGAGGCGGCTTGCGAGTGTGGCGAGGCATGCAGGCATACCTCGGTTTGATGCGGCTTACGTTTTTCGAGGCTTAGTTCTGTGCCGCCATGATTTCGGTGACGGTCCGGGTGTAGGCCTTTTGCGTAGTGCCACCGAGGTCGCGCAATTGCTCCATCTTCAACAGATCGGTCGGGGCGATGTTCAAGTTGGGGTATTGCTTGAGCAGGTCAGCCGACAAACCGGCCATTGCGGCCTGATTGGGGATTTTGTAGAGGATGTTTTCCGCGACCCAGGCGTGGTTTTCCTTGGCGAGCATGAAGTTGACGAACTTTAACGCCTCCTCCTGATGCTTCGAGCTTTTCAGCACGACCATGGTGTCTACCCAGAGGTCAGAACCTTCCTTGGGCACCACGAATTTGATCGCCGCGTTGGCCTGGGTGCCGTAGTTGCACCAGCCGTCCCAGGCATGCGCCATCAGCGATTCGCCGGAAGCGAGTTTCGAGTAGAAGGTGGTGTCGTCGAAGGCGAGGATGCGTTTCTTGGTGGCGATCAACTGGTCGCCGACGGCCGCGATGTGGCTTGGGTCGTTGTCGTTGACCGACCAGCCCTTGGCCAGGAAAGCGGCGCCGAGCATCCAGCGGTCGGTGGCAAGCATCGTCACTTTGCCTTTGAGCGCATCGCTCGGGTTGAGCAGTTCATTCCAGCTGGTGGGCGCCGGAGTCACTTTGTCGGAGCGATAGCAGATACCGGTCGTGCCCCAGGTATACGGCACCGAGAAATGGTTGCCCGGGTCATATTCAAGCTTGTTGGCTTCGGGATAGAGGTTCTTGAGGTTGGGAACCTTGACTGGATCGATATCCGCCAGCAGCCCCTGCTTGTGCAGGACTTCGGCGAACGGCGAGGAGACAAACACAACGTCATAGCCTTCACCGCCAGACGCCATCAGCTTGCCCATGATTTCTTCGTTGGTGGCGTGCAAGGCCTTGTCGACGGCAACGCCGCTGGCCGCCTTGAACTTGTCCAGCGCGTCCGGGGCCATGTAGCCGTCCCAGATGGAAATCACCATGTCTTTTGCAC
>NZ_JBFUKU010000567.1:0-1384 GCF_056400685.1 Pseudomonas sp. P5_A12
GATACGAATAGCGCCCGGTCAGGCCAAAATATTTGCGATCGGCGACAAGGTTGACCCCTTGTGCGTTCGCGATGCGCTCAACAAAAAGGGCCCCTGCGTTATGCCGGGTCTGTTCGTATTCAGCGCCTGGATTTCCCAGGCCAACGATCAGTTTAATGGCAGTCACGATAGGGGCCCTTCCTTGGAGTGGTGGATAACATCGCCGCAATCAGTGTGTGCGGCGAAAGTGGACGAAAATTGCTCATTTACCATTATGTAAACTCCGCGTTCTCGCCCGCTTTCTCGCTACGTTCCAGTCCGCGATGTTTCCGGTCACTCCGGCGTACAGAGTAAAAATTACTCTGCAGTGCCTTCTGCAGCTTCTGGAGCAACACGTGGAGCGTGAACGTTGGCAACAGCCAGGTCGTTACCGTGAGCCAGAGCAACAAATTCAACGCCTTTAGGAGCGCTGATGTCGGACAGGTGAACGATCGAGCCGACTTCGGCGTTAGCCAGGTCAACTTCGATGAATTCAGGCAGGTCTTTTGGCAGGCAAGTCACTTCGATTTCAGCAACAACGTGCGAGATCTCGCCGCCTTTCTTCACTGGAGCAGCTTCGTTGATGAAGTGCACAGGAACGGTAGCGGTCAGCTTCTGGCCGGCAACTACGCGTACGAAGTCAGCGTGCAGCACGTGGCCTTTGGCCGGGTGACGTTGCAGAGCTTTGATGATTACGTTTTGCTTGGTGCCACCAACGTTCAGCTCGATGATGTGGCTGTAAGCCGCTTCGTTTTCGAGCAGTTTGGCAACTTCTTTAGCCAGCATGCTGATGGATTCAGGGGCTTTTTCGCCACCGTAAACTACAGCTGGTACCAGGCTTGCGAGACGACGCAGGCGGCGGCTCGCACCTTTCCCCAAGTCGGAACGCACTTCAGCATTCAGGGTAAAATCGTTCATGTTGTATCTCCAAAATAACCACATTCGCCCCAGCGTTTGCGACCAGCGCTAAAGGCGATATGGGCAAAAAAGCCCCGCCCCGACAGGAATGCCGGGGCGGGGCGCTTTTCGTCAACGTGATGAATGAGAAGGGCAGGGCCCTTAACGGAACATCGCGCTGATCGATTCTTCATTGCTGATGCGGCGGACCGCCTCGGCAACTACCGGCGCGATATCCAGTTGACGGATACGCGAGCAGGCTTGAGCAGCAGCGGACAACGGGATGGTGTTAGTCACCACCAGTTCGTCCAGCATGGAATTTTCGATGTTTTCGATCGCCCGACCGGACAGCACAGGGTGTGTGCAGTAGGCGAAAACCTTGGCAGCGCCATGCTCTTTCAAAGCCTTTGCCGCGTGGCACAGAGTGCCGGCGGTATCGACCATGTCATCGACCAGAATACAGGTACGC
>NZ_JBFUKU010000568.1:0-1353 GCF_056400685.1 Pseudomonas sp. P5_A12
TCGCGGGCAAGCCCGCTCCCACATTGAATTTGCGCCATACAGAGATCAAATGTGGGAGCGGGCTTGCTCGCGAAGGGGCCGACTCGGTCTATACGGATAAACGCAATGCCAAAGCGGCCAAGGTCACCACCAAAACCGGCACCGTCAACACCACCCCGACCTTGAAGTAATACCCCCAGCCAATCCGGATGCTCTTGCGTTCCAGCACATGCAACCACAACAACGTCGCCAGGCTGCCAATCGGCGTGATTTTCGGCCCAAGATCGCTGCCGATGACGTTGGCATAAATCATCGCTTCCTTCACCACACCACTGGCCTGACTGGCATCGATCGACAGCAAACCGATGAGCACGGTCGGCAAATTGTTCATCATCGACGACAGAATCGCCGTCAGCACCCCTGTGCCCATCGCCGCGCCCCAGACGCCGTAATGGGCAAATCCATCGAGCCAACCCGCCAGATACCCGGTCAACCCGGCATTGCGCAAGCCATACACCACCAGGTACATGCCCAACGAAAAAATCACGATCTGCCACGGCGCTTCTTTCATCACCTTGCGCGTAGAAATCTTGTGGCCTCGGGCGGCGATACCCAATAGTAGTGCGGCGCACACCGCAGAAATGGCGCTGATCGGAATGCCCAGCGGCTCCAGGGCAAAACAACCCAGCAACAAAATCACCAACACCACCCAACCCGCATAAAACGTCGCCGTGTCATGGATTGCGGTGGCCGGCAGCGCTAATTGTTCGGGATCGTAAGCCTTGGGAATGGCGCGACGGAAGAACCACATCAACATGACCAGCGTCGCCGCGACGCTCGCCAGGTTGACCGGGATCATCACCGCCGCATAGCGGTTGAACGTGATATCGAAGTAGTCGGCGGAAACAATGTTCACCAGGTTCGACACCACCAGCGGCAGGCTCGCGGTGTCGGCGATGAAACCGGCACCCATCACGAACGCCAGCGTGGCGGCCGGGGAGAACCGCAGCGCCAGCAGCATGGAAATCACGATGGGCGTCAGAATCAGCGCCGCGCCGTCATTGGCGAACAATGCCGAGACCAGCGCCCCCAACAGCACCATATAGGCAAAAAGTTTACGCCCGCTGCCCCGCCCCCAACGCGCCACATGCAAAGCGGCCCAGGCAAAAAGGCCCGCCTCGTCCAGCAACAGACTGATGATGATCAGCGCCACGAACGTGCCGGTGGCGTTCCAGATGATCTGCCATACGATCGGGATGTCGCTCAGCTGCACCACACCGAAAATCAGCGCCAGTACGGCGCCGAGTACCGCACTCCAGCCGACACCCAGGCCTTTGGGTTGCCAGATCACCAGTGTGATGGTCAGCAGGAAAA
>NZ_JBFUKU010000569.1:0-1351 GCF_056400685.1 Pseudomonas sp. P5_A12
TTCGTAAACCCTGAGTTCTCGGTTTGACTGATGTACCTCCGTGCCTGATCTTATGACTGCTGCGCAGTCGGACGCAGGCTTCGCCAGCTGCTGCATAGAAGCGTCGTGCACCGTGAGTGATATGTCGTGCGACAGGCGCATTCGGCCACACGGGCCTTATGTGGTAGGCTTTGCTGGTTTGCACGATGGGCGGTTATGACCCGGTGTTTCGGTACGGGCGTTCTGATCGTTTCATTTGTCCGCCTTCAGGAGTTCTCATGCGTCTGACCCAGATTTTCGCCGCCGCCGCCATTGCGTTGGTCAGCACCTTTGCCGTCGCCGATGACGCGGCCGACAAAGCCATTCGTAAAAGCCTGGAAAACCTCCAGCTCGACGTGCCCGTCGAAACCATCACGGCCAGCCCGCTGCCAGGTCTGTACGAAGTCAAACTCAAAGGTAGCCGCGTGCTGTACGCCAGCGCCGACGGCCAGTACGTGGTTCAGGGCTACATGTTCCAGCTCAAGGACGGCAAACCGGTCAACCTGACCGAGAAGACCGAACGGCTGGGCGTTTCCAAACTGGTCAATGACATTCCTGTCGCGGAAACCGTGGTGTATCCGGCCATCGGCGAAACCAAGTCGCACATCACCGTGTTCACCGACACCACCTGCCCGTACTGCCACAAACTGCACGCCGAAGTGCCTGAGCTGAACAAGCGCGGCATCGAAGTGCGCTACGTCGCGTTCCCGCGCCAGGGCCTGGGCTCGCCGGGTGATGAACAGCTGCAAGCGGTCTGGTGCTCGAAAGACAAGAAAGCGGCCATGGACAAAATGGTCGATGGCAAGGAAATCAAGGCCGCCAAGTGCGAGAACCCGGTTTCCAAGCAGTTCGCCCTCGGTCAGTCGATTGGCGTGAACGGTACACCGGCCATCGTTTTGGCCGACGGCCAGGTCATTCCGGGCTACCAGCCAGCGCCACAAGTCGCCAAACTGGCACTGAGCGCGAAGTAAATTCGTATCGTCAAGGTCAGCCATTGACGATCATGGTCCGGCAGCATCATCGCCGGTCCATTAATAGGGAACCGCGAGCACGCGGTTGTTTTCACGGCCGACCTTGAGTCGGCCGTTTTATGGGGAGTTCACAGTGAAACCGGTCAAAGTAGGCATCTGTGGGTTAGGAACCGTCGGTGGCGGTACCTTCAACGTACTTCAGCGCAACGCCGAGGAAATTGCTCGTCGTGCCGGGCGTGAAATCGAAGTGGCACAAATTGCCACGCGCACGCCAAAGCCTCAGTTCCAAACGACCGGTATTGCGATTACCAACGATGTCTTCGAAGTGGCCACGAACCCTGAGATCGACATTGTTATAGAGC
>NZ_JBFUKU010000570.1:0-1351 GCF_056400685.1 Pseudomonas sp. P5_A12
AGGTCAGGACCAATCGAACGGTCTTGACGGCTCGATATCCTCAATGAAAAAAGTGTCCACGTTTCATGGAATGTGGACACTTGGAGTTTCTAGTTTCAAGCAGAGTCAAGACGTTTTGCTTTTGTTATATGTTTGCACATGCAAAAAAGCCCCCACAACCAAACAGCTGCAGGGGCTTTTTCATGCGCGACGCTCAGATCACTCCTGCGCCGTCGCCTCTTCCTTGGCTTGCCGCTTCTCGATGATGTCCACCAGGCGCTTGGCCAACGCCGGATAGTTCTCATCAAAGTGATGCCCGCCAGGCAGTTTTATCGCTTCGCCCACGGCGGTCTTGTCGGTGCAGCCGCTTTCGTCGACTTCTTCTTCACCGTAGATGCACACCACTTTCTCTGGAGGCAGCTTGGCCATTTCTGGGCCGGTGGCGGCTTCTTTGCCGGCGTTGCCGAGCCAGCCTTCGACTTCGATTTCGAAGCTGCCGGTGCGGGCGAAGGCCAACAGGATGATGGCGTCGACGCGTTGCTGTTCCGATTCGGCCAGGCGGTTGTAGATCGCTGGCAGCACGTCGGCGCCAAACGAGTAGCCGGTCAGGATGAAGCGCTTGGTGCCCCATTTCTGCCGGTAGTGTTGCATCAGTTCGGCGAGGTCCAGGGCGCTTTGCTCCGGGCTCTTGTGCTGCCAGTAGTAGCGCAGGGTGTCGATGCCGACTACCGGATAGCCGATCTTGGCCATTTCGCCCGCGACGTCGCGGTCGAGGTCACGCCAGCCGCCGTCGCCGGAGAGGAACAGGGTGACGGTGTCCTTGGCTTGGCCAGCTGGCACTTCGACCACCGGAATCTGCAAGCCACCGGCGGCTTTGTCGCCGCCGACGAGGAGTTTGCGCAGTTCGTTGTTCAGCACTTGTGGCAGGTTGATGTCGTAGTCGCTGATGCTGGTTTCGGCGTTGGGTTGATCGCGCACGAAGCCGGCGCTGGTGTCGTCCGGGTTGTCGTTCCACGCCACCAGCCAGTGGCCGTGAGCAGCGGTTTTCGGCAGCAGGTGGGTGCAGCCACCCTTTTCCAGAGCCAGGTCAACGGAGACGGCTTGAGCCTTGTCGTTCTTCTGTTCGGACAACCAGCGCCAGGCCAGCACGGCGCCGGGGCCGATACCGCTGACCAAGGTTGCCGGGCCTTTGAGTTCTCTGAGGCCTGATTGCAGTGCGCGGCTTTGCAGCAGGCAGTCTTTAGGCAGAATCACTTGAACAATCTGCGCCGAACCGGAGCGGCTCAGAGTCAGCAGTTGTTGATCGCTGAGCTTCTGCTCTTCGTTGACTGCCACCAGTACCTGAGCCTTCGGCGTGGTGCCGGGAATCACC
>NZ_JBFUKU010000571.1:0-1351 GCF_056400685.1 Pseudomonas sp. P5_A12
CGGATGATCAGTCAAAATAAATGTCGACTGACACGACGCCATCGCCGGCAAGCCGGTCTCGCTCCCACAGTTATTCGGTGTACACCCGAATTAAAAAGCCCGGGGCCATTGCTGGCACCGGGCTTTTTTGCATCCGACGAATACTTACTCGCCGAGAACCTGACCCACTGTCGGATCCTTGAACAGACGCGTCAGCGCGTCACTCAACACATCACTGACCAGCTTGGTGTTGGTTTCCTGGTTCGGTGCCATGCCGAAACGCTGGTCCAGCGATGCGCCGTAACGGCCGCTGTAACGACGATTGGCATTCTGCACATCGGAGCGGAACGTCGCGCTGATGGTCGCTTCTGTCACATACATGCCTTCTTTAGGCGACTGGTACTTCAGCTCGGCCAAGGTCACGGTGAGTTGCGGTGCATTCGGCGCATTGGACGTCGGGGTAAAACCCAGCAAGCGAACGGCCGCCTCGGCCTGAGCCTGCAACTTCGGCAGGATCTGCGGGCCCTGCACGGTGATCGCGCTGGTTTCCGGGTACAAGCCGCCACGGGTGCCCAGTGTTGGCGACGGACGACCGTCCACCACACGCACCACCACCGGCTGACCATGGCCGACCGGCGCCAGCTGGGTTGTAAGCTTGGGTTCAGGGTTCAGTTGTTGCGGGCTGTGGGCGCAGCCAACGAGGGTCAAACTGGTCACAGTGATCAAACCGAACAACAGACGTTGCAACATGCGTTTCTCTCCAGAATCAGGCACAGACAGGCCCGCAGTATAGCGGTGCGTCACGACGGGTAACTAGCACCCTACAAGCCTTGCAGTAAATTCCTGTACCCCCCTTCACCGCTGTTCTGCCCTGCTCGACGGCAATGGCCATTGCCTGTCGTTCAAGCAATGTAGCCTCCAGCCGATGGGCAACGGCTGGGTGAAAATCGAAGAAATCAGCCTGAACGGGGTACCAACCTCTCCCCCCAAGCGCACGCGCCAGCCACGCGCATGGATGCAACATCTGTTGACCACCTGACCAGATGCCTAATAAAAGTCATTAAACACGTCCATTTCCCTGCGTTTCTTAGATACAATCTGCCCCCGATTATAAGGACGTCTCCTGATCGGGCCTCGCAGCATCGTCAATGCCTTGGTATTGACACCCCGCACCGCCCACAGAGAGCCGCCCACACAGATCGAGTGAAGCTGGCGCGCTTGCTGTTCCTTGAGCAAAAACCCGCTTTTCGCGAATCTGCAGAGCTGTCATTACGCTCGGCCACTGAGCTGTCTGCCCGTTTTGCCGGTCATGTATTCCATGACGGTAATGCTTGCCGGCGCGGTGCCCGGCAGGGACAGCCCTTTTTTGAGG
>NZ_JBFUKU010000572.1:0-1348 GCF_056400685.1 Pseudomonas sp. P5_A12
CAGTTGAGTCAGCAGTGAAGGTCGATCCGGTAGCCAGTTGAGTCAGCAGTGAAGGTCGATCCGGTAGCCCGTTTTGTTGCTGGATGGCCACCGAGCAGGCGGCATGCTGGGTAATGGTGTCGCAGCCTGGCTCCCACAGGATCATGGACATTTCCTGGCGGTTAAACTGCACCGGCATTGCGTGATACAGGGGGCCGTGATGTTCGTAGGGTTCGCCTTTCCAGTTAGTGATGCCGGCGACAAATACCGAGAGGCCAACGGGCACGTTGACGAAGGTCAGCGCTGCCCCCCACCCGAAAACGCCAGCCTTGGTGTTCATCCAGGTGGCGGGCACGCTGGGCACCGGGTCGTTGTGGTTGACCATGCGGTGATGTACCAAGTCCTTGGCGCCTTTGGCGAAGTTGGCATCAGCGGCACGGGGGGAGCCG
Source organism: Pseudomonas sp. P5_A12 (assembly GCF_056400685.1). Taxonomy (NCBI): domain Bacteria; kingdom Pseudomonadati; phylum Pseudomonadota; class Gammaproteobacteria; order Pseudomonadales; family Pseudomonadaceae; genus Pseudomonas; species Pseudomonas sp. P5_A12. The sequence continues at coordinate 429 of NZ_JBFUKU010000572.1, forward strand.
TAGGTGTAGAGCTGGATGTTGTAGTTGAAGCCGGCTCGTCGACGCAGCATTTCGGATAGGAGTAATGCCACTGCGCCCCCTAGGCTGTGGCCGCAGATCAGTAGCTTTTGACCGGTATAAAATCTGTCGAGGTATTCCACGACAAAGTCGTAGGCTTTCTGCGCTGCCTGGTAAAAGCCACGGTGCACCTTGCTGTCGGTGTCTTCGAACGGCACTTGAAATGCATCGGCGTCGCGCAGGCCGTCCGCGACGATTTCATAGGTGCCACGTACCGAAATCAGGATCAGCTCGTCGTGATGGGTGATGAAGGCCTGGGTATCGGTGGATTCCGAGCCATGCTTCCTGTCGTCCAAGAAGTGAATTTTGGCAGGATGTTCCTGATCACCTTCGAGCGCAGGCTTGTTTACAGGATAGAGATCTGGATCGAATGGCACGATTTCCAAACGCTTGGAGTAGGGCACATCCTCATACAGAGGGTAATAAGCTTTTGTTTGCGCCGCATCGACTTTCCCAAGTTCATCAAATTTGGCCAGTGCATCCCCGAACCAGTTGCCGACACTGGGTTGCAGGGGGAAGCCCACGGTCCTGGTTCTGACGGGTTGATCATCGGGCTGCTGACCAAAGGGGCAATAGCTCAAGGTGGCCATCAGTGCCAGTTGATAGAGGTTGAGCGTGCAATATTCAGGGTCGGTCGAGAGCATGGGCCGCAAGGCCCGCAGCGGGCGCACTTCCAGCACGGTGTGTTGCAACGGCAACAGGGCAATGCCAAGCGCGCCATGTTTACCCATGAGCTTCGCCCGCCCCGTACCGTGTGGGTAATGGCGATAGACCTCAGGAGGCAGGTGCGAGACATGCTTGACCAGATGGCGCACTTCCACCTGAAAATACTCATCCGCGCAGGCTTGTGCGGGGTTTTCTTT
>NZ_JBFUKU010000573.1:0-1345 GCF_056400685.1 Pseudomonas sp. P5_A12
CAGTTGAGTCAGCAGTGAAGGTCGATCCGGTAGCCCGTTTTGTTGCTGGATGGCCACCGAGCAGGCGGCATGCTGGGTAATGGTGTCGCAGCCTGGCTCCCACAGGATCATGGACATTTCCTGGCGGTTAAACTGCACCGGCATTGCGTGATACAGGGTGCCGTGATGTTCGTAGGGTTCGCCTTTCCAGTTAGTGATGCCGGCGACAAATACCGAGAGGCCAACAGGCACGTTGACGAAGGTCAGCGCTGCCCCCCACCCGAAAACGCCAGCCTTGGTGTTCATCCAGGTGCCGGGCACGCTGGGCACCGGGTCGTTGTGGTTGACCATGCGGTGATGCACCAAGTCCTTGGCGCCTTTGGCGAAGTTGGCATCAGCGGCACGGGGGGCGCCGTAGGTGTAGAGCTGGATGTTGTAGTTGAAGCCGGCTCGTCGACGCAGCATTTCGGATAGGAGTAATGCCACTGCGCCTCCCAGGCTGTGGCCGCAGATCAGTAGCTTTTGCCCGGTATAAAATTTGTCGAGGTATTTGACGATGAAGTCGTAGGCTTTCTGCGCTGCCTGGTAAAAACCACGGTGCACCTTGCTGTCAGTGTCTTCAAACGGCACTTGAAACGCATCGGCGTCGCGCAGGCCATCCGCGATGATTTCATAGGTGCCACGTACCGCAATCAGGATCAGCTCATCGTGGTGGGTAATGAAGGCCTGAGTATCGGTACCACCTTGCTTATCGGTATCGTCGAGGAAGTGGATTTTGGCGGGGTGTTCCTGATCTTCACCCAGTACCGGGTCGTTTGCCGTATAGAGATTGGCGTCAAACGGTACGATCTCCAGTCGCTTGGAGTACGGCACATCTTCATACAGTGGGTAATAGGCTGTTGTCTGCGTCGCATCGACTTTCCAAAGCTCATAAAATTTGGCCAGTGCATCCCCGAACCAATTGCCGACACTGGGTTGCAGGGGGAAGCTCACGGTACTGGTTCTGACGGGGTGATCATCGGGATGCTGACCAAAGGGGCAATAGCTCAAGGTGGCCATCAGTGCCAGTTGATAGAGGTTGAGCGCACAGTATTCGGAGTCGGTTGACAGCATGGGGCGCAAGGCCCGCAGCGGGCGCACTTCCAGCACGGTGTGTTGCAACGGCAACAGGGCAATGCCAAGCGCGCCATGTTTACCCATGAGCTTCGCCCGCCCCGTACCGTGTGGGTAATGGCGATAGACCTCAGGAGGCAGGTGCGAGACATGCTTGACCAGATGGCGCACTTCCACCTGAAAATACTCATCCGCGCAGGCTTGTGCGGGGTTTTCTTTGGTGCGGGTGGAGTTTTGGTTCAGGTAGCGGGTT
>NZ_JBFUKU010000574.1:0-1342 GCF_056400685.1 Pseudomonas sp. P5_A12
GGTCAGTTGCACGCCGTGTGCGTACTTGCATCGCACATGACCACCGAATTGCATTGCCACTGAACCAGGCATTTGCATTCGTGGTGATCGCCGTTTGATCCGGTTGACCAATGCACGCTCAAGAGACAACAGGCAGAGAACGGCCAGAAGCGGTCAGTCGCTAAAGACACATCAATATCAATTTTGCTTAGGGAAGCTGGCGCTTTTGAGTTAGACCGCCCCCTATATCATCAACACAACTCCCCTAAATTGATTAACGCCGCCTCATTATGGATAGTAAATAGTCCTCAGGAATATAATCATTTTTGGAGGTTTTAACCATGCACCCTGTATTTATTCGCCAATAGGCATCTTCAACCCTTAATGCTTGCCATTTTTTTGCACAACCCATACTCATATAAATGGTTATACAAGTGAATGCAATGCCGCAGGCCGCAGCAGTAATCAAGGCGATATTAAGTGGATTAATTAGCCGCTCCCTTATTGTGGAGACAGATGGAAACTTACATGATTTTTGAGAGGTGGGGACTTTAGCTAAATATCCGGCTAAACCTTTTATAAAATCAGGCAGAACACGCTCAAAGTCAACGGTGTATCCGGGCACGTTCTCCGATGGGAAGAAGTGCATGCGAAAGCTCCTATTCTTGATTGCGTCGCCCAACTGCTGGCGCACAGCAGCCCACGTCTCAGTGTCTAGCATTACTACTTCAGCTAGGGCATCGACATCGGTCAGCTTCACGCCGCCTTCAGGGTTCTTCTGAATCGTCTCATAGGCCGCCACGCGCCTACTCGGCTGGCCGTTTTTCACTCTCTCCGCTTCGGCCAGGGCCGTCTTTACATTCGGCAGCTCTTTGATCTTGCGCCCGAGTTTGATCAGCAGCATGTCACGTAGGGTGAATTCGACTTTGGCGCTGTGAATCGTACGTTCGTTCTTTCTGAGTAAGGCCTTGCTTTGCTCGCCGCTCAGGTAGTAACCGCCCTCCAGATTGTCGTGTTTCGCTCCGATACCTTCAACAAAGCGGTTGTAGACCGGCGGTAGGTCGCGCGTAATCCAGCCACCGTTGTACGGGTCTTTAATCAGCGTGAGCGGCAGTTGTTGCTCCTTGACCACCACCAAGTAATCGCCATAACGCGCGAACGGCACATAACCAGTGCGTTTGGCCTGCTCGACTTCATCAATGAAACGGGCCACGCTTTCGAAGTGCTCACGCTTGGCCGCCGGGGTATTCTTAGTGATCATCGCCATCACAAAGTCGGCGGCCTTGGTCAAGCCCACCAGTTCTGGGAGGCCGAAGTCGATTAAGGTTTGATCCCTGAACTTGTCGAGGGCTATGTCTAGCAT
>NZ_JBFUKU010000575.1:0-1336 GCF_056400685.1 Pseudomonas sp. P5_A12
GCGCTATGGCAACTTCATCGGCGGCGAGTTTGTCGCGCCAGTCAATGGCGAATACTTCACCAACACCTCGCCGGTTACCGGTGAAGTGATTGCCGAATTTCCACGCTCCAGCGCCGCCGACATCGAAAAGGCCCTTGACGCGGCGCATGCCATTGCGGATGCCTGGGGCAAGACCTCGGCCCAGGACCGTTCGCTGGTGCTGCTGAAAATCGCCGATCGCATTGAACAAAACCTGGAAATCCTCGCCGTCACCGAAACCTGGGACAACGGCAAGGCCGTACGCGAAACCCTCAACGCCGACGTGCCGTTGGCCGCCGACCATTTCCGTTACTTCGCCGGCTGCATTCGCGCCCAGGAAGGCGGCGCAGCCGAAATCAACGAGCTGACCACCGCCTACCACTTTCATGAGCCTTTGGGCGTGGTCGGGCAAATCATTCCGTGGAACTTCCCGCTGCTGATGGCCGCCTGGAAACTCGCCCCGGCCCTGGCCGCGGGCAACTGCATCGTGCTTAAACCTGCCGAACAGACGCCGCTGTCGATCATGGTCTTCGCTGAGCTGATCGCCGATCTGCTGCCAGCGGGCGTGTTGAACATCGTTCAAGGCTTCGGTCGAGAAGCCGGCGAAGCGTTGGCCACCAGCAAACGCATCGCCAAAATCGCCTTCACCGGTTCGACCCCGGTGGGCGCGCACATCATGCATTGCGCCGCCGAGAACATCATTCCAAGCACGGTCGAACTGGGCGGCAAGTCGCCGAACATCTTCTTCGAAGACATCATGAACGCCGAGCCACAGTTCATCGAGAAAGCCGCCGAAGGCCTGGTGCTGGCATTCTTCAACCAGGGCGAAGTGTGCACCTGCCCATCGCGGGCGCTGGTGCAAGAATCGATCTACGAACCGTTCATGGCCGAGGTGATGAAGAAGATCGTCAAGATCAAGCGCGGCAACCCGCTGGACACCGAAACCATGGTCGGCGCCCAGGCGTCCGAGCAGCAATACGACAAGATCCTCTCGTACCTAAAAATCGCTCAGGAGGAGGGGGCTGAACTGCTCACCGGTGGTGCCGCCGAGCGTCTTGAAGGTGACTTGTCCAGCGGCTATTACATCCAGCCAACGCTGCTCAAGGGTCACAACAAAATGCGCGTGTTCCAGGAAGAAATCTTCGGCCCGGTGGTGGGTGTCACTACGTTCAAGGACGAAGCCGAAGCGCTGGCGATTGCCAACGACAGCGAGTTCGGCCTCGGTGCCGGCCTCTGGACCCGCGACATCAACCGCGCCTACCGCATGGGCCGGGCGATCAAGGCCGGGCGTGTCTGGACCAACTGCTACCACCTGTAC
>NZ_JBFUKU010000576.1:0-1328 GCF_056400685.1 Pseudomonas sp. P5_A12
CCGTTAATTTTATCGAGGATCGTGTTAGCGTAGCTTGGGCGGGAATGTCCATGATTGATGCGTTATTAAATTTAATCAGAGCTGTTTTACCTTTCTCGGAACGTTATACGCACTTCGTATTCATAACTGGCTCAGACTACCCAATAAAACCAGAGAAACAGATCAGCGATATATTTACATCAGAACCCGAAAGACAGTTTATTAAATATATAGACATGCGAGACTCCCCCGAACACTACATAAAACTAGTCACTCGAAAACATTTCCTAGAGCCATTTATATCAACCAACAACAAATTTCTAAATTTTGCCGACAAGCTATCCAGAAAAATCTTGCGACAGTTAGGCATCCCAAACAATTGGAACAACACCATTATCCCTTACTTTGGGCACACTTGGTGCGCATTAACACCTGAGTGCTGTGAATACATTTTAGATTTTCACAACAGAAATCCTTGGTTTTATGAAACAAACAAACAAACCTTCTCTCCAGACGAACATTACTTCCACACTATAGTAGGCAATTCACCGTTTAATTCAAATGCTGACGGCTTGCAGGTGTACGAAGGGCGAGGTTTATGGCGACTAGCAAATACTCACTTAATATGCCCCTCCTTGCAAAAATGGTTCACCCTAGATGACTGGGAGCTAATTAAATCTTCTGATAAATTATTCGTGAGAAAAGTAAACTCCAGCAGCGGGGCCAGCTTGGTTGAAGCAATCAACATCAAACTACTTAATTGTTAAGCCCCTAAGCGATAGCCGTCAAGCAATTCTAGAATGGTATTTAAGGACACAAATAAAATGTTGAGGCTTGACGCGTACCGGCAGCGTTCAAAAGACGAACTTTTCTGGCGCCCAGATTTAATATCCACCGGCATAACTTTATTTCTATTTTCAGCAGCAGTAAAGCCTGGCTATAGTCTAGAAGCTCAAACAGTCACTTATAGCTCCTTTATATTAGCGCTCAAAAACTACAGCCCATTTATTGGTATCATTGGGCTGTTCCTTCTTTTGTGCGCTTGGGCCAGTAAACCAAGGCTAGTTTCGTTCAAGCTGATCAACCCTGCCACATGGCTACTAGCCTTTAAACTACTCCTAGCACTTAGATTAGTTATTGCACCCGAAGGGGGACTGGAACACCCAATATCATTTTTATGTACTCTAGTACTATATTTTATAATTTTATCACGAGATGGTACAACTAGCGCTGAGACTCACTACAAGTCTCTATTCAAAGGTCTGTATTACTTCACAACCATAATAATCCTCCTCAACGTCTATTTATTATTATTTGAATATTCAACAAGTAGTTGGAAAGGTAGATTC
>NZ_JBFUKU010000577.1:0-1322 GCF_056400685.1 Pseudomonas sp. P5_A12
AGCTCATCCTGGGCGCGGCGCAGCGTATCTTCCGCTTGCCGGCGCTCGCGGATCTGGCCCTTGAGCCGTTCGTTGCTGGCGCGCAGATCGGTGGTGCGTTCGGTAATCCGACGCTCCAATTGATTATTGGCTTCCTGCAAGGCTTCCCGAGCGGCAAGGCGGGTGGCGACGACCTTGCGCCGCTCGTTCCAGGCGATCAACAGGAACGCCACCAGGGCGAACGCCACCGCCACCAGAATCCCTTGGTTGATCGCTTCGCGGCGCAAATCCTGAAGCGGCGTGAGCAGGGTGAAATTCCACGGGGTATCGCTCAAGGGCCGGGTCTGGGCCAGGTAGCTGATGTCCTCATCGTCGGCTTCCACTTCGCTGTTGGCGGGGAAGGTCAGCTTCTCCACGCCCTCGGCCAGGGTTTCACGGGCCAGAGGTTGCAGCTCATTCAGCGGGAACCAGTAGTACTGGAGGCTACGAGCGAGTTTTTCTTTGGTCTCTTCGCTCAACGGCACGACCGACTTGAGGCGCAGCGCCGGATCACTGGACAGAATAATGATGCCGTTTTCGTCGCTGACGAAGGCTTCGAGGCGCGCCCGCTGCCAACGTTCTTCCAGGGCTTCGAGGCGGATTTTGACCACTGCGACGCCGATGATTTTGCCGTGTTCTTCGAGGCCGTGGGCCAGGTAGTAACCGGGTTCGCCGTTGGTGCTGCCGATGCCGTAGAAACGCCCCGGCTGGCCGCGAATGGCGTTCTGGAAATAGGCGCGGAAGGACAGGTCTTCACCGAGGTAACTGTCGACATCGCGCCAGTTACTGGTGGCCACGACACGGCCGGTGGTGTCCATCACGTAGATAGCCCGACTGCGGCTACGCCGGTTCAGGCCTTCAAGGTAATCATTGACCGTTTGCCGGTGTTCCGGCGACGGGTCGGCCAGCAGTGTCGACACGCTGGATTCGAGCTCCAGCAAGCTGGGCAGGTAGGTGTATTTGCTGATCTCGCTCTCGACGGCGCGGGCGTGCAGTTCGAGCTGACGCTGGCCGTTCTCGCTGAGGCTGCGGATGCCGTAGTGTTCACTGACGCAGAAGCCGACGTAACCCAGTCCGATCATCAGGGCGATGATCAGCGGCGGCAGGAACAAATGGCGAATCAGACGGGGTTTCACGGCAAGTGATGGCGTTGCTGCGCGATAAAGAGTGGGGTCGCATTTCATCACAGATGCCTTGGGTCAACCACAACACTTGCTAGACATTTACCACTGTCCCTTGTGGGAGCGAGCCTGCTCGCGATAGCGGTCTGTCAGTCAAATCTGCTGTCACTGACACACCGCTAT
>NZ_JBFUKU010000578.1:0-1298 GCF_056400685.1 Pseudomonas sp. P5_A12
GCTCCACTGCTGCTATTGGAGCGTGGCGCTCCTCGAGGATCAGTCTAATTTCCTCGTTTTCAACGAGGGAGTGCCAGTAAAGGTAGATCATCTGAGTAAGAAGTTGTAAGTGAGATTTTTAAAGTATTGCCGGCTTAGTCTCGTGAGACAGGAACGGGCATGGAGCTAGCATGGCCTGAATCATTTCTGGATCACAATGCAGAAGGAATCGACGTGTTCCCTCTGGTATGTAGGAGGAGCGGTTGCGGCCGAATTCCGATGGGGAAGGTGAAAGAATCTAGTTATTTTACTTCGTTACAGCTTCTTCCCGCGATGAAAACGCGACGCGCCATGTTTTTGTTAGGCCTGAGCGTGAGTAAGCCCAATTTCGCGTTAAGTTTTGGAACAATGTCAGTTTAACAGTGTGTTAACTGTTGGGAAATAGAGCCTAAAGCCTTTGGATTTTAAGGCTTTTAACGATTATTAATAATACGAAAACAGTTAATTAAATTTATGTGTATCAAACTCCAAAAGCCTTCGTGTGACTATCTACCTGTCATAACTAATGTTGGAGTGTTACATGAAAACTGCCCTGGGAATATCCATTATTCTATCGTTTTTTGCATCCTTTACGTATGCGAATGGTGCGTCGATGAAATATCCCGCTGTCCCAGCTACTCAAGCTGTCGTCCAGCCCGCGGGCCTGTATCTAGCGTCAGATGGTGCTGAGAACTTGGATCGGTGGCACAGGAATCATAGGAGGGTCTGAATCAGGCAACGGCGCAGTTAATGGTCTCGCTGCGCCATCCCTGACTCTGAAAGGGGCAATACATCGGCCTATGGCATGGATTACCGCTGCGGTAGGCCCTCAATAATGAAGGCGGAAAAGGACTATTTTGAAGCCTTCAGAACGGAAGTATTCTCTTGCGCTCCTATTAATAGACAGGATCGAACAATCGCTCGATTTATTGTGATAGCGCAAACGCCGTATAGGGTATAGGGTTTTTCCGTCGAACTAATCTAATAACAATATAATCTCCGGAGGTCACGATGGAATTCGACGCCATATGTTGTCCGTTTGAACAGCACGTTGTCCCACTTTCCCATCGGCCCAATGCATCGCCGGACTTCAGATCTAAGCCAAGACGCCTCTCCCATAGCGAGAGGATTTTTCAAACTGTCAAACCAGTGATACCCAGTTTTATCGAGGCGGCTGGCATAGTGCCTTTATCTTTTGTCACTACACATTTGCCGATACGGGCAAAACGCACTCCAATAATTCAATTAATTACACCTACCTTTCCAGGCAGTCAGTACAT
>NZ_JBFUKU010000579.1:0-1298 GCF_056400685.1 Pseudomonas sp. P5_A12
GATGACCACCGTGGGTTCTCAGGACACCACCGGTCCGATGACCCGTGACGAACTGAAAGACCTGGCGTGCCTGGGCTTCTCCGCTGATCTGGTGATGCAGTCCTTCTGCCACACCGCGGCTTACCCTAAGCCGATCGACGTGACCACCCACCACACCCTGCCAGACTTCATCATGACCCGCGGCGGCGTTTCCCTGCGTCCGGGCGACGGCATCATCCACAGCTGGCTGAACCGCATGCTGCTGCCGGACACCGTCGGCACCGGTGGTGACTCCCACACCCGTTTCCCGATGGGCATTTCGTTCCCGGCCGGTTCCGGTCTGGTTGCGTTTGCCGCTGCCACCGGCGTTATGCCGCTGGACATGCCGGAATCGATCCTGGTGCGCTTCAAAGGCAAGATGCAACCGGGCGTCACCCTGCGTGACCTGGTTCACGCCATTCCTTACTTCGCGATTCAGGCTGGCCTGTTGACCGTTGAGAAGAAAGGCAAGAAGAACGCCTTCTCCGGCCGCATCCTGGAAATCGAAGGCCTGGACAACCTGAGCATCGAACAGGCTTTCGAGCTGTCCGACGCCTCGGCCGAACGTTCGGCTGCCGGTTGCACCATCAAGCTGTCGAAAGAGTCGATCACCGAGTACCTGAGCTCCAACATCACCCTGCTGCGCTGGATGATCGGCGAAGGCTACGGCGATGCACGTACTCTGGAACGTCGTGCTCAAGCGATGGAAGCCTGGATTGCCAACCCTGAGTTGATGGTTGCCGATGCTGACGCCGAATACGCTGAAATCATCGAAATCGACCTGAACGACATCAAAGAGCCTGTGCTCTGCGCGCCAAACGACCCGGACGACGCCCGTCTGCTGTCCAGCGTTGCTGGCGAGAAAATCGACGAAGTGTTCATCGGTTCGTGCATGACCAACATCGGTCACTTCCGCGCTGCCGGCAAGTTGCTGGATCAGGTCAAAGGTCAGCTGCCAACCCGTCTGTGGCTGTCGCCGCCGACCAAGATGGACGCTCACCAGCTGACCGAAGAAGGCTACTACGGCATCTACGGCAAGGCCGGCGCACGCATGGAAATGCCGGGCTGCTCGCTGTGCATGGGTAACCAGGCACGTGTAGAGCCGAACGCCACTGTAGTGTCGACTTCGACCCGTAACTTCCCGAACCGTCTGGGTGACGGCGCAAACGTCTACCTGGCCTCGGCCGAGCTGGCGTCTGTGGCTTCCATCCTGGGTCGCCTGCCAACCGTCGAGGAGTACATGGAATACGCGGGCAAGATCGACAGCATGGCGGCCGATG
>NZ_JBFUKU010000580.1:0-1294 GCF_056400685.1 Pseudomonas sp. P5_A12
GCAAAAAACGCAAAATCATGTACGAAGGCTCGCTGGGCGGGATGATCGTGCCGTACGGCGACCCCGACGCAGGCTGGTACTTCAAGGGGCGGGATGATCGTGCCGTACGGCGACCCCGACGCAGGCTGGTACTTCAAGGCTTACCTGGATTCAGGCGAATACGGCATGGGCACCCTGACCTCGCCGATTGCCCGTGGCAAAGACGCCCCGGAAAACGCCGTGCTGCTCGACGCCACCATTGCCGACTACACCGGCGCACCGACGTCGATTCCTCGTGCCATGGCGGTGTTCGAACGCTACGCCGGCCCGGAATACAAACACCAGGAAATGGGCCAGCCCAACCTCAGCACCGAGCGGCGTGAGCTGGTGGTGCGCTGGATCAGCACCGTCGGCAACTACGATTACATCGTCGATTGGGTCTTCCAGCAAAACGGCACCATCGGCATCGATGCCGGCGCCACCGGTATCGAAGCAGTCAAAGGCGTGCAGTCCAAAACCATGCACGACGCCACGGCCAAGGAAGACACGCGCTACGGCACCCTGCTGGACCACAACATCGTCGGCACGACCCACCAGCACATCTACAACTTCCGCCTGGACATGGACGTGGACGGTGAAACCAACTCGTTGGTTGAAGTGAACCCGGTGGTGCTGCCAAACGACCGTGGCGGCCCGCGCACCAGCACGATGCAGACCGAGCACAACGTGGTCAGCACCGAGCAGCAGGGCGCACAGAAGTTCGACCCTTCGACCGTGCGCCTGATGACCAACTTCAGCAAGGAAAACAAAGTCGGCAACCCGGTTTCCTATCAGCTGATTCCGTATGCCGGCGGCACACATCCGGTGGCCAAGGGCGCCAACTTTGGCAAGGATGAATGGCTCTACCACCGCCTCAGCTTCATGGACAAGCAACTGTGGGTGACGCGCTATAACCCGGAGGAAAAGTATCCGGAAGGTAAATTCCCGAACCGTTCGGACAAAGACACCGGGCTTGGGCAGTTCACTGCGGATAACCAATCGATTGAAAACACCGACGACGTGGTCTGGCTGACCACCGGCACCACCCACATCGCGCGGGCCGAGGAATGGCCGATCATGCCGACCGAATGGGTGCATGTGTTGTTGAAGCCTTGGAACTTCTTTGATGAGACACCGACGCTAAACCTCAGCGTCCCTCAATAACCCCCCCTGTAAGAGCGAGCCTGCTCGCGATGGCGGTGTGTCAGAAAACATCAATTTATCTGACACACAGCATCGCGAGCAGGCTCGCTCTTACAGGGGGGGTTATTGAGGG
>NZ_JBFUKU010000581.1:0-1258 GCF_056400685.1 Pseudomonas sp. P5_A12
GCCGTAGGGCATCTGAATTTCTACAAGCACCTCAGGGCGGTCGGAGATCGGGAAGAACTGCTTCTTGACCAACCCCATGCCGAGTATGGCCACCACGAAAAGACTCACTACAGCACCAGCGACAAGCCACTTGTGCACGATGACTCGCAGCAGCAAACGGCGAAAGCGGTTGTAGCGCGGCGTATCGTAAAGTGCTTTGTGAGCGCCTGCGATCAGTTTGATTTCGGGTAGCAACTTGACGCCGAAGTAGGGTGTAAACACCACAGCAACCAGCCACGAGGCTATTAAAGCGACACCAACGATCCAAAACATATTGCCGGTGTATTCGCCTGCCGTAGAGCGGGCGAAACCATTGGGCATAAAACCGACAGCAGTGACCAGCGTGCCGGATAACATCGGGGCGGCAGTATGGCTCCAAGCGTAAGCAGAAGCGGCGATGCGGCTGTAGCCCTCCTCCATTTTCACGACCATCATTTCGATGGCGATGATGGCATCATCCACCAGCAGGCCCAGCGCCAAAATGAGCGAGCCCAAGGTGATACGGTCAAAATTTTTACCCGTCGCCGCCATCACCACGAAGACCATCGCCAAAGTCAGCGGCACGGCCGCTGCGACCACCACGCCGACGCGCCAGCCCATGCTAAGAAAGCTCACTAGCATCACTACCAACAACGCGACGAAGAACTTGGTCATGAATTCATCAACCGCTGAGCTGATGTTGATTGCTTGATCTGTCACTTTGGTCAGGCTCATCCCCAGCGGCATCTCTGCGTTGATCCCCTCTACCTCCGTGTCCAGTGCCTTGCCCAGATCCAGACCGTTCCAACCATCGCGCATGACAATGCCCAGCAACAGCGCGGGCTCGCCACCATTGCGGATCATGAAGGTTGCCGGGTCTTCATAGCCGCGCTTGACGGTGGCGATGTCCGACAACTTCAGCGTAAGGCCTTGCGCGATGATAGGGGTGTCACGGATTTTCGACATTTCATCAAACGCACCATCCAGACGAATGAACACTTGCGGCCCCTGGGTTTCCACGGAGCCGGCCGGTGTCAGAACATTCTGGCCGTTCAGCGCGGCGAACACTTCCTGCGGGCCGATGCCCAGCGTTGCCAAACGCTCATGCGAAAACTCCACATAAATGCGCTCGGCTTGCTCACCGATAATGTTTACCTTCTTTACCCCCGCTACATGCAGCAAACGCTGACGCAGTTTCTCGGCGTCACGTACCAGCAAACGCTGTTGCTCCCCTCTGGCC
>NZ_JBFUKU010000582.1:0-1251 GCF_056400685.1 Pseudomonas sp. P5_A12
GTGAACGAGCCCCATGAAAGACAGGACACCGTTTCCCCCTTACGATAAGGGATAGGCAAACGGTTATGTTTATGACTAACAGCAACGATAAGAGTGGGGAGCTTTTGGGCCAGGAGCGGCGGCGCCGCTGGAGCCCGGAGCAAAAGCTGGCGATGGTTCGCGAGAGCCTTGAGCCAGGACAAAGTGTGTCGGTCGTCGCTCGGCGCAACGGCATCAATGCCAACCAGTTGTTCCTGTGGCGCAAGCTCTATCAGGACGGCAGCCTGTCGGCGGTCAGCGCGGGTGAAGCCGTGGTGCCGGCCTCTGAGCTGAGCGATGCACTCAAGCAGATCCGTGAACTGCAACGGATGCTGGGCAAGAAGACGATGGAAGCAGAAATCCTCAAAGAGGCCGTGGAGATCGCCCGGTCGCGAAAATGGATTGCGCACTCACCCTTGTTGCCGGGGGACGACCAGTGAAGCTGGTCAGCGAATGTCTCGGTGTGGCGCGCTCGCAATTAACGGTTCGAATCAAGCAATCGGTATCGCCCAAAGTACGGCGAAGCARGCCTGTGAACGACGCTGAGTTGGTGGCCGAAATCCAGCAACAGGTCAGCGAACTGCCCAGCTATGGCTACCGTCGTGTCTGGGGATTGCTGCGTCGCGCCCGTGAAACCCATTTGCTGCCCGCGATCAACGTGAAGCGGGTTTAYCGGGTCATGCGTGATCACAACTTGCTGCTTGAGCGCCGGATCAAACAGCCCGGTGTGCCGCGTCGGCACGAAGGCCGAATTGCGGTGGAAACCAGCGATACACGTTGGTGCTCGGACGGCTTTGAGTTCCGTTGCGAGGACGGCGCCAAACTGAGCGTGACCTTCGCCCTGGACTGCTGTGATCGCGAAGCCATCGGCTGGGTCGCGAGCCCGACCGGGTACAGTGGCGATGATATCCGCGACTTGATGCTGGAAAGTGTGGAGAAGCGCTTCGGTGATCAACTGCCCGCCAYGCCGGTGCARTGGCTAAGCGACAACGGCTCGGCCTACACCGCCGAACAAACGCGCCTGTTTGCTCGACAGATCGGTTTGCAGCCAGTGACCACACCGGTGCGCAGCCCGCAGAGCAACGGCATGGCCGAGAGCTTCGTGAAGACGATCAAGCGGGATTATGTGGCGCACATGCCCAAGCCGGATCGAGAAACGGCGCTGCGTAACCTGGCAATTGCCTTTGAGCATTACAACGAGCAGCATCCGCACAGCGCTTTGAACTATCGCTC
>NZ_JBFUKU010000583.1:0-1225 GCF_056400685.1 Pseudomonas sp. P5_A12
GGATACGATAAACCGGCTTAGCCGCATAGCTTGAACCGCCGTATACGGATCCGTACGTACGGTGGTGTGAGAGGACGGCGGATGTAAATCCGCCTCCTACTCGATCTCGGATTCGACTAAAGTCCCTGTGGGAGCGAGCCTGCTCGCGATAGCGGCGGTACATTCAACATTGATATTGACTGACACTACACCATCGTGAGCAGGCTTGCTCCCACAGGGGGGATTTGTAACTTTTGGATTAGTGTCGTGTCAGTTGGGATCGCTACCCAACACCACATTCAACGCACTACGCGCATCATCCAGCTGCACCAGTGTCGCGTGCCGTGCGCCGAGCGCATCGCGGTTTTCGATGGCCGTGAGGATTGCCTTGTGCCGAGGCAGCGCCAGTTCATGCAGGTTCGGCCGCTGGTTGGAGTGCTTCAACGCTTCGGCAATCGCCACCGACAACATGTTGCACAGGTTGGCCAGCAAGTCGTTGTGGGTTGCATCGGCGATCCGGCTGTGGAAGTCCAGATCAGGTTGCAGCAAGGCCTCCGGCGTCGGCGCGGCCTCCATGCGTTGGTAGGCTTCGCCGATGGACGCGATGTCCGCCTCCGTGGCGAACTGTGCGGCCAGTGCGGCGACGGCGGGCTCGATGATGCTGCGCACGCTGGTCAGCAAATCGAAAAATTCGTTCTGCGGGCTGCTTTGCATCAACCAATGCAACACATCCGGGTCAAGCATGTGCCATTCCTTGCGCTGCTTGACCACCGTGCCGACCCTCGGGCGGGAATACACCAGACCCTTGGCGACCAAAACCCGGGTGGCTTCGCGCAGGACCGGCCGACTGACCGCGTATTCCTCGCACAATAGGGCTTCGGCGGGCAGTTTGTCACATGGCTTGAAACGCCCGGAAACGATCTGCATGCCCAGTTCCTGGACAATGCGCGAGTGCATGCTTTTACGGTCGGACGGTTTGCGGTAATCCATGGGGAGCGGCGCGGTCCTGTGCGAGGGGGTGTTGCGCATGATAACAGGCGCAACGGAATCTTGAGGCAGATGCAAATCAAATGTGGGAGCGAGCCTGCTCGCGAAGGCGGAGTGTCAGTCGATATCATCTTGACTGGTACACCGCCTTCGCGAGCAGGCTCGCTCCCACATTTGATTTGCATCTGCCTCAAGATTCCGTTGCGCCTGTTATCATGCGCAACACCCCCTCGCACAGGACCGCGCCGCTCCCCATGGA
>NZ_JBFUKU010000584.1:0-1217 GCF_056400685.1 Pseudomonas sp. P5_A12
GTAAAGGGTGTTGGAGCCCCCTTCTTGCAAGGCAGTTCGTGCCCCACGATAGAGTTCGATCAACCGTGTTTCCATTTCAGCGCTGGAAAGGCCGACAAATACCTCATGCCGTTTCAAGGCATCCAGGGCATGGAGACGACGAACATCCTCTCGCTCACGTAATTCGTACAGCGCCTGGTCACGTGGATCAGCCCCATCCATCAGATCGGGACGTGTCAGCAATTTCAGCTTCTTACCGCTCGCCAGGATATCTTCCAGCGCAGCAGGATCAGGTGACTCAAGCTTCAGTGACTTTTTCCCGGCCTTGAAGTTGAGCAAGTTATTGCGAAGAGACAAGTCCAATAACTTGCGTTGCCACCGCCCCAAGCGATCTTTTGGATCGAGCAGACGTTCATCCACCTCGACCATAACCGCCTCATCAGGCAGTGCGGGGGCAACACCGACTAATAGCTCCGACCCTTCGGTAAGATCATCGTCCRTCGGCAACGTCGAAACCTGTGCGTCGGCACTGGCCAATGGCTTGATGCGTTGCAGGCGTGCTCTGCGCACATCCAACAGTAGTTGGAAGTTTTCATCCTGCCCTTCCGCAAGCAACTGTTCACCACGATCCGTTGCATACGTAAAAGGCGGTACAGGATGCTGAGTGGCGAACGTCGTCTCGAACAACATCAGTTCTTTGAGCTTTAAACGCTTGCGTATGGCCGTGATGTCATCGATCACGGTCGTAGAAAACTCTTCAGCTTTGAGCCACACACCGGCAAATGCGTGCCCCTTTGTGAACACCAGAACAGGGTTGAGACCTGCCTGCTCTATCGCCGCACAGAAGAACAAAGCGAGATCGAAGCACGTAGCTAAACCATGTTCCGTGACGTGACTGGGACTACGTACTTTTTGCCCGGTTTGCTCAAAGCTGGCCGGAGGAAGCGCGTAATCCAGCTTCATACGTGCAACAGCGGCCCAAATGGCTGATGTCAGCTCCCAAGCTCGCTTCGCACCGCCGGCATACCCATCAAGCGCAGGGTTTTTATCGCTTTGACGCAACACTTCTGCCGCCTGCTTCAGCAGACGCTCAACAGCAAGGTCATTCGGCTGAACAAATGCGGCGGTCATATCAGGAAGATGAGAGAGTCCGCCCCAGTGATTGCGTGGCAACAGTTCCAATGCCAAATCCAAGCGCGCAATTTCTGACCGACCAGATTCAGCAGACGCATCTGTCG
>NZ_JBFUKU010000585.1:0-1184 GCF_056400685.1 Pseudomonas sp. P5_A12
ATCCAGACGATCCTTCCCACTGGGGCGAGCCGCGCCTACAGCTACAACGCTTACGGAAAAATCACGGCCGAGCGCGACGAACTCGGCCGCATCACGCGCTACGAATACGTCGACGATCTGCACCTGGTCAGCCGCCGACTCAATGCCGATGGCACCCAGCTGCAATACCGCTACGACAACGCGCAGCTGTTGCTCACGGAAATCGAAAACGAATCCGGCGAAAAATATCAGCTGGACTACACCCCCGGCGGCTTGATCCGCCAGGAAACCGGTTTCGACGGCCAACGTACGGCGTACGCCTACGACCTCAACGGCCAACTGCTGGAGAAAACCGAATTCGGTTCTGGCGGGTCGCAGCTCATCACCGCTTACGAGCGGGACKCGGCSGGGCGTTTACTGGTCAAAACCCTGCCCGACGGCATCAAGGTCGAATACCGCTACGACAGCCTCGGCCGCCTGATTGGCGTCGACGACGGCCATGACCACCCGCTCGAATTCGAGTACGACCAACAGGACCGCCTGATCACCGAACATCAGGGYTGGGGCACGYTGCGCTATGGCTACGACGCCTGCGGCCAACTCAARCGCCTGCGCCTRCCGGACGGCAGCAAACTCGATTACCACCACGCCAAGGGCGGCGCGCTCACCGCCATCGACCTCAACGGCGCACGGCTCACCAGCCACCAGTTTGCCTTCGGGCGCGAGCAACAACGCCAGCAAGGCCAGCTCACCAGTCAATACCACTACGACGAACAAGGCCGATTGCAGGCCCACGCCATCCACCAGCAAACCCGGCCGCTGTACATGCGCCACTACGGGTACGCGGTCAACGGCACCCTGGCCACCGTCGCCGACAGTCGACATGGCCAACGCMGCTATTACTACGATCCACTCAACCGCCTGACCCGCGTCCGCCACACCCGCGACGATCCACCGGAAACCTTCGCCCACGACCCCGCCGGCAACCTGCTGATGCAGGACCGCCCCGGCGCCGCGACCGTCAAAGGCAATCGCCTGCTMATGCAAGGCGACCGCCACTACGACTACGACGCCTTCGGCAACCTGATCCGCGAACGCCGCGGCACCGGTCATAAACTCGTCACCGACTACCGCTACGACTTCCAACACCGCCTGATCGGCGTCACCACCCCGGACGGCCGCAGCGCCAGCTACCGCTACGACGC
>NZ_JBFUKU010000586.1:0-1150 GCF_056400685.1 Pseudomonas sp. P5_A12
CCTGTAGGCAGTGACATCAAAATTGCCGTCGGTAGTACGGTGCTTATCGGCTTTGATGCCGAGACCATCAAAAAGGTAACTGTCGAGGCTGGTTATCCAGCGACTGCAGACCCTGCTCAGGTCAACCAGCCAATGGTGGTAGCCATCATCGTTGCTCTGATCCTCATTGCCTGTATGACCTACGGCCCTCTGGCTGCAACCATGGTAGAGCTATTCCCGACCCGTATCCGTTACACCTCGATGTCCCTGCCCTATCACATCGGCAACGGCTGGTTCGGTGGCCTTCTGCCGACCATTTCCTTCGCTCTCGTGGTTTACACAGGCGATATCTACTACGGCCTCTGGTACCCCGTGCTTGTGACGGGCATCAGCCTCGTGATCGGCATCATCGCCCTCAAAGAGACCAAAAACGTCGATCTCGATGCCGTTGAAACCTCGAAGTAAAAGCATCGATTTCAGAAACTGTAAACCTAGGAGACACTCATGAATGCTTCACTGAACAAGAACGACACTACAGTGGCTCAGGTCAAATTGCTGATCAACGGCGAATGGGTTGATTCAAAAACTACCGAGTGGCTCGAGGTGGTTAACCCAGCCTCCCAAGAGGTACTGGCGAAAGTCCCCTTGGCCACCCAGGAAGAAGTGAAAGCCGCTATCGACTCCGCTGAACGCGCCTTCCACAGCTGGAAAAAAACTCCGCTCGGCGCTCGCATGCGCATCATGCTCAAACTCCAAGCATTGATTCGAGAAAACTCCAAGCGTATCGCGGCTGTCCTGAGCGCTGAACAGGGCAAGACCCTTGCTGACGCCGAAGGCGATATCTTCCGTGGTCTCGAGGTGGTGGAGCACGCTTGCTCGATCAGCAGCCTGCAGATGGGCGAGTTCGCCGAAAACGTCGCCAGTGGTGTTGATACCTACACCCTGCGTCAACCGATCGGTGTCTGCGCCGGCATCACTCCATTCAACTTCCCGGCGATGATCCCGCTGTGGATGTTCCCAATGGCGATCGTTACCGGCAACACCTTCGTCCTGAAGCCTTCCGAACAGGATCCGCTCTCGACCATGATGCTCGTCGAGCTGGGCCTCGAGGCCGGTATCCCTGCAGGTGTCCTGAACGTAGTTCACGGTGGCAAAGAAGTCGTTGATGCAC
>NZ_JBFUKU010000587.1:0-1139 GCF_056400685.1 Pseudomonas sp. P5_A12
GGTTTACCATCGCGAATAACATCCGTGACGACTGCGACGACCGAGCAGGTCATTTTGGAAAAATCGATGTAGGCGTTAGCAATTGGGGAGGCAATGGAAACAGTTTTTTCACGGATGTCTACGATACGCATGACGGGTTCCTCTTGTTGTTGGTGACCCCACGTTATGCTTTGCGATGACACCCGCCCAATGCTATTAATGCCGCACCCTATGCACAGGAGGCATGGCCCTTGGAACTCGTTTGGCTCGAAGATTTTTCAGCCCTTGCGGAGTACGGCAGCTTTGTTCGCGCGGCGGAAGCGCGGCACGTTACTCAGCCGGCATTCAGTCGCAGAGTCCGCTCTCTAGAGAATTGGATGGGCGTACAGTTGTTCGTTCGCACCCCTCAAGGGGCGACTCTAACTGAAGCTGGGAGGCAAATTTTGCCAAGTGCTCAGGAGGCTGCCAGGCGCTTGTACAGGATGCGCAACGAAGCTCAGGAGGTGGCGGGAATGGCTGCTAAATCCCTGCACTTCGCTGCAACTCACTCCCTGTCGTTTACATTTTTTCCACGGTGGCTTCGTAGCACAGAAAACGGTGCTCCAATCGAGGCTGTGCAACTGCACTCAGATAGCATGGCTGTCTGTGAGCAGATGCTGATACATGGCCAGGTTCAGTTTCTGCTCTGCCACCGCCACCCCGACGTTCCACCATTACTGGCCCCTGATCAGTTCATTGGCAAGAAGGTTGGCGAGGACGTTCTCGTTCCTCTGGCCAGTGCTTCCGCCAACTTCGGCACCTCCCCAGCGGCATTGCCTTACCTCGCTTACACCCACGAGTCCGGACTGGGGCGGATCGTCGCTCACCGACTGCATGGAAAGGAAGATTACCTTCACCTAAAACCACTTTTCAGCAGCCACCTCGCGGCGGTGCTGATGTCTATGGCCCTGGAAAGCAAAGGTGTGGCGTGGTTGCCCAAGAGCCTCACCGAGCAAGAAATAATTGATGGGCGCCTAGTCAGAGCACTCGACGAAAGCTGGGATATCCCTCTGGAAATTCACCTAACCCGTCCTGCAGCGCCACTCAGTCCATCTGCCGAAGAATTCTGGGCCAGGGTGGGTAGTGACTGATAACGCATCCAAAAAAGGCCCTCTCGGGCC
>NZ_JBFUKU010000588.1:0-1133 GCF_056400685.1 Pseudomonas sp. P5_A12
CGCCCAAGACTTCTGCTCATAACGCGGGGTTATGACGCGGTGCTGGCTACTGGCACGCTGCCGACGAAGGTGTCGGGTTCGCGCACGATGGTCACGTCCGATTGAACCAGCAGAAACTGGTTGTCATCCAGCTTCCTGACGCGGTCACCAATGGCCAGTTTGTAGGTGATGACAGGCTCCGCGCCGCTGAGGCCGTCTGCCGACGGGGTGGATTCCTGGAACTCATGCACGGAATAAACGCGGCCTTCCGCATCTCTTGCGTGGAACTGACCGACAAGTACTGCTGCCATCTGTTTAGAACCTCTGGAGATAAATCACTCAATTTTCGGTTCTGTAGACCGTGGTTGGGCGAAGTAAGTTTTCCTGCAAGAAAAAAATAGTCAGGGGGTGAAATTCAGCCGCCCGTTGGGTGATTCGTCATCTATAACTACAAGCTCTTTCCATTGGATAGTCGAGACATCTTCCATGAGCAACGTCTATACGATCGCCGTAATAGTCGGCAGCTTGAGAAAGGCATCGATCAATCGCAAGGTGGCACTGGCGCTGGCCGATCTTGCTCCAGCCAATCTCAAACTTCAAATCGTCGAAATTGGTGACTTGCCACTCTACAACGAAGACATCGATGGCGCTTCACCGCCGGCAGCCTACAGCACTTTCCGGCAACAGGTGCGATCATCCGACGCAGTGCTGTTCGTCACCCCGGAATATAACCGTTCAGTGCCGGCGCCTTTGAAGAATGCCATAGACGTGGGATCACGGCCCTATGGCCAGAGTGCCTGGAGCGGAAAACCTGGCGCGGTGATCAGTGTTTCGCCGGGGGCTGTCGGTGGATTTGGCGCCAACCATAGCGTGCGTCAGTCCATGGTATTTCTGGATGTGCCGTGCATGCAGGCGCCGGAAGCCTATCTCGGTGGTGCCGGGTCGCTGTTCGACGAGGCGGACAAACTGTCCGAATCGGCGAAGCCGTTTTTGCAGAAGTTCATCGACGCCTATGGGAAATGGGTCGAACAACACAAAAAGGTGTGATTGCCTTTGTAGCAGCTGCCGAGCCCGCGAGGCTGCGTTCGGCTGCGTAGCAGTCGTAAAACTTGAGCGCGAGGTCTGTCAGACACACCGCACCGCCTGATTTCACG
>NZ_JBFUKU010000589.1:0-1116 GCF_056400685.1 Pseudomonas sp. P5_A12
CGTAAATCCTCCTCGAAATCCCCCTCTTTTGCAGCACTCAAGGCCTTCTCGAACCTTGTGGGCGATGTTCGTCTCGTTGCCCGATCACGTCCAGTGAACAGATCTTTAATATTCGTATTAGATCTAAATAAATCGATATTTATTCTTTTTAATCATCCGCAAATGCAGGCACAGTCGAGCTCAACAAGCACTCATCAGGAGCAGCACCATGAGCCTCAGACTGGGCGATATCGCCCCCGACTTTGAACAGGATTCCAGCGCCGGCACCCTTCGTTTCCACGAGTGGTTGGGCGATAGCTGGGGCGTGCTGTTTTCCCATCCGGCGGACTTCACCCCGGTATGCACCACTGAACTGGGCTTTACCGCCAGGCTCAAGGATGAGTTTTCCAAACGAGGGGTGAAAGCCATTGCCCTGTCGGTCGACCCGGTGGACTCGCACCACAAGTGGATCGAAGACATCAACGAAACCCAGAACACCCTGGTCAACTTCCCGATTCTTGCCGACGCCGACCGCAAGGTCTCGGACCTTTACGACCTGATCCATCCCAATGCAAACGACACCCTGACCGTGCGTTCGTTGTTCGTGATCGATCCGAACAAAAAGATTCGACTGACCATCACGTACCCGGCGAGTACCGGCCGCAACTTCCACGAAATTCTGCGGGTGATCGACTCGCTGCAACTCACCGACCACTACAAAGTGGCCACCCCGGCCAACTGGCAGGACGGTGATGAAGTGGTGATCGTGCCGTCGCTCAAGGATGAGGATGAAATCAAGCAGCGCTTTCCCAAGGGCTATCGCGCGGTGAAACCATATTTGCGCCTCACGCCGCAGCCGAACCGGTAAGCATGATCGTTCCCACGCTCTGCGTGGGAATGCAGCCCGTGACGCTCCGCGTCACTGGACGCRGAGCGTCCCTAGAGGCATTMCCACGCWGAGCGTGGGAACGATCATGCTTACCGGTTCGGCTGCGGCGTGAGGCGCAAATATGGTTTCACCGCGCGATAGCCCTTGGGAAAGCGCTGCTTGATTTCATCCTCATCCTTGAGCGACGGCACGATCACCACTTCATCACCGTCCTGCCAGTTGGCCGGGGTGGCCACTTTGTAGTGGTC
>NZ_JBFUKU010000590.1:0-1112 GCF_056400685.1 Pseudomonas sp. P5_A12
ATCCCATACCAACTCCGGGCTAAGAATGTACTCGCTGAATAGCACTGCCTGTACGCTCCGCAGTGTTCAAAGGTGCCTCCGATAGCGTGCACCATCATTGAAATCGCTCCTTCGCGCCAGCGCCTACGTAAACCAGCCAACAACAAGCGATTTAGTGTGCGCATGATAACCTCCGCTCAGTTATCACCGTTCCGAGATTCTGCTTTGAACACACCAAACGCACATGCCGATTTCAACAATTTGATTAACGCTCCGAAGTTTTCCGATGATCCCATTGGGCAACGTCAGAAAAAGCGTTGGGAGCTCATCGCTGTAGACATCTACAAAAGCACATCCAGAGAGGCATTGCTGGAAGCTAGGGGCAGAGCCGAAGGCTATATTCATGGTCTTGTCGACGCTGGGCATTTGTCTACAAGAGACACCGAACGCGACTATCTCATTTTGAGCATCGCCCAACGGCGGCGTGAGTTTTTGCAGAAACTGCTGAGCGACTACGGTTACTGAGCCAAGGAAATCTGTGAATCCGTCTGACGGTAAACGTGCATCACAAGATATAGGCAGTTTGAAGCGCTCCGCGCGGATTACTCGGAGCGCAGCAGACTAAAACCGTAAGAGGCCTAGCAAGCGAAAGTTCAGAGGTTTGAGGGAGCTCGAGCAATGAGCTTGTCCTGAATCGACAGCCATTCCTCCATTGAAACGAGCACCGCAACCCTTCGTTCCCCCTCGATGAAAACCGGTTTGCGAGTCGTGATCACAATATCGAGCAACTCCTCGAAATGGATTATTGCCCGAGCAACCGACCATCGTTCATCTGTCACGTGCCAAGCCCTGTCATTTGATCAAAGGATGGTTTTCATACCGTCGATTAGAAACTATCGGCGGACTCAAGAAGCTTGAGAAAGCTTGCTCTGCCGAGGTCTCGCCTGAAGCTAGCGATCACGTAACTACCATCTTGGGTTTCGAGCAACCAAAACCGCCCTTCCTTCCTCGCTGATTGAATTTTACCTGTGCGAAGGATAGAACCATCAGCTCTGTAGTAGGCATCATCCTTCTCAGAGTGATCGAATGACACCCCGACGCATGTGTCATCTGCAATAAAAGCGTCGCTGATG
>NZ_JBFUKU010000591.1:0-1097 GCF_056400685.1 Pseudomonas sp. P5_A12
CCCATAGATAGGTGCAGTAATCCTCCGCAACCCGGCGTATGAACGAGCGCGTAAGCTCGCAGATCAAGTCGGACTTCTCTGCCGCCGCGATGAATACGTGGGTCGCAATAGTGGTTCCTTTTCAGCACCAGCGAGTAAGTGATTCGGCACCGACCAGGATACCCGTCCGCAAATCAACGATAGGTTGGTAGTGAACATCCAGCTCGTTCGCCCTTATGGCCTTGCGAAGCTGAACAGCGGTTGAGGTGTAATACCTTTGAATCTTTCGTGCGCTGTAGAGCAACACTCCCAGCATAAACGCCAAGGTAATGAATAACTTCCATCCGAGAACCAGATGCTCGGCAAAATCCCCGGCACAAAACCATGCGACCGAACCCGCTGCAGCCGTTGCGCATAAAGCTGACGTGTGCTTTCCAAGCAATGCTTTATACGCCGCAATCATAAAAAACTCCGAAATACATGACTTCAACCTAGTGGGGGCAGCTTGAAGATTTAAAGGTGCGTTTGTGAATAGTCAATCAACCAGGCCAGTGCCAAGCCACATAAATAGGCGACAAGACAAAAGATAATTTTTTGTTTKAGTGGCAATGAGTTTAATCGGTAGCGCATGCTTACCCCCTTGAGTTAGAAGTAAGCAATGTTGATGGTTCAGATTGATGGATGAAAATTATTGATTGTTATTTTTTGAAGATTACGTCGTCCAGGCTTTGCGCTTGTTGCCGGGAATGGAGAGCGCCTGCAGCAGACCGCATAAGTGGCGTTATCTTGCCATTTATAATACTCAGCGGTTGGGTGCCGCCAGTTTTGCAGCGTTGCGCCTGGTGGTTTCTGAGGGTGTCACACCATAAGCATCCTGGTAGGCCTTGGAAAACCGACTGAGATGCTGAAAGTTCCAGTGCATTGCGGTTTCGGTAACCGTTGGCCAAGTGTTACGGATCAAGTCTCGACGGACATTGGCGAGTCTTAAATTTCGAATGTAAGCGATCGGCGAAATTCCAAATGTTTCGACGAATCCATGATGCAAGGTGCGAGTTGTAGTCTCAAGCTGTTTTACTAGCGCCTTCATGCAGAGCGCCTTTTTCAGGTTGTCATGAATG
>NZ_JBFUKU010000592.1:0-1094 GCF_056400685.1 Pseudomonas sp. P5_A12
AAATGATGTCGAGATTTGTTGTTGCCCCTGCCATACCAACAGAAACAGAGTCACTGCGCAGCGGAGCGCGCTTCTACTGCAAGACTGCGCCCATAGGATTCAACATCTATGACAACGAAGAGATGCTTCGACTGAAGACTACCTACCAGGCTCGGGAAGACGCCGACGCTGAGTGTCAGCGACTGAACCTAGAGCGCCTTCAAAACGTTTTCGGATCGAGAGTCCATAACTGAGCTATAGCGCATTTTTCACGCTCAAAAAGGCATCAAGCGCATGGCGTTTCGAGCTGAGTGGATCAAATGCTTAGTGACGTGCGAGCTACTCCACTTTGACGCGGATACTCGGCATTCAGGAGCGAACAAACACCCTCTGCTTCGACCCTGGCCTTGAACACACCATGCTTGCTAGCAGAGCCGCCTTCTACAAGATCAACGACCCTGTATCGCTTGCTACCATCGTCCAGCGTGGTGGTTTCAATCACTCTGAATCTTTCGTGCATGGTTGCTTTCCGTGCATGACATTGGTGTCTACAAGTACCGACAAAACTAGATGATTTCAAGAACGAGGCAGGTTTGAGCTGAGACAATTTATGACAGTGCTATCCGCTCGCCTTTGCGGGGAGCCGACTCAGCAGTAGGTGGTGTGTGGATGCATTTTTCTTAAAGTCGCTGCTTCGGGCCGACGGGCCCGGCTGAGCCAGCTTCAATGACTTAGAGGGCTCTGACTGGAGACGGTAGTATGGTGCTGTCATCGATCAACCAGCCCCAACCTTATGAGCTACTGCTTGTCACATCCCGACAAAATAAACACCAATCAAGAACCTGCTGAGACGAAGGATTAGAGATGGAATGTACTTTCACCCTGGCATACCAATTGCCGTCTGACGACATCGATATGGATGCGATTATGGATCGCTTGGCGGAAGAAGGCTGTGATGATGCGCTGGTCGGAGTCGGGCAACCAGGTCGACTGGCGTTGGAGTTTGTCCGTGAAGCACCTTCTGCTCATGACGCAATTGAGGGCGCCATAGAAGACGTGGCCCGAGCTGTACCTAACGCACGCTTGATCGAGGCAGCTCTCGCTCCATCACTGAC
>NZ_JBFUKU010000593.1:0-1079 GCF_056400685.1 Pseudomonas sp. P5_A12
GGTTGGCTGACCTGTTGGAAATYGAATCAGTCACGCTGGTGCGCTTGCTGGACAAGATGCAGGAGCGCGGCCTGATCGAGCGCCGCAACCATCCCACTGACCGCCGCTACTCCTTGCTGTTTCTCACCCCGACTGCCCATCCGCTGTTGCAATTCATGCGCACCATCGGCGAGCAAACCCGACTGGAAACCATGGCGGATTTCTCCCTCCAGGAGCACGACCAATTGCTGCAATACCTTGAACGTATGCGTGAACACTTGTTGACTGCCTGCGGTCAGCCCGTGGATGAATCCACAGGCTGTGCGGCGGATGAGGTGAAGCATGGCTGAGCCGACATTGCAGCGACCTGCCGTGCACGCGGAAGCCAGACCGCTAGAGCCACTGGAAAAACCTCAGGTGTCGGCACCCGAAGCTCCGGCACCTGATAGCCCGGCTCAAGAACCGACTGACCCGGCACGGCAACGCCGGCGCATCGGCCTGTTTCTGCTGGCTCCCATCGCCGTCGCAGTGTGTGCCACCTGGTATGTATTGGGTGGCCAGGTAGTGAGCACCGACAACGCGTATATCCAGGCCGAACGAGTGGGGGTTTCCACCGATGTGGCCGGGATCGTCGCGGCCATTGAAGTCTCTGACAACCAAGCCGTAAGCAAGGGTCAAGTGTTGTTCCGCCTCAAGCCCGAACCCTTTGAAATCGCCTTGGCCCGCGCGAAGGCGCAATTGGAAAGCGCACGCAACCAGATCCTTTATCTCAAGGCCAGCTACAACCAATCGCTGGCCGAGATCGCCCAGGCTGAGGCCAAGCTGCCTTACTATCAGACCAACTTCCAACGGCTGGAAAAGCTGATCAGCGTTGCCGCCGTATCAAAGACACTCTACGACGACGCCCACCAAGGACTCGACAATACCCGCCAGCAGGTATCGATTGCCAAGGCCCAGGCTGCCGCGTCGCTGGCCCAACTGGGTGGGCAGCTGGATAGACCTATCGAGCAACACCCCTCCTACCTGCAAGCACAAGCAGCGTTGAAGGAAGCCGAACGTAATCTGCGCAACTCCGTGGTGACAGCCCCCTTCGACGGCAT
>NZ_JBFUKU010000594.1:0-1074 GCF_056400685.1 Pseudomonas sp. P5_A12
TGTAGTCATAGGTCGATTCGTTCATTTCTTCACCCCTATCAATTGTTTTTGTCGGAGCTGGCCGATCAAATCAGCCCAGTTAGGTAAAACACAGCGATCACGACAAATGCCGCCATGGTTTTGAAGATCGTGAGGATGAAAATATCGCCGTAGGCCTGTCGGTGGGTTAACCCAGTCACCGCCAGTAGCGTGATGATTGCCCCGTTGTGCGGTAGCGTATCCATCCCGCCTGCCGCAATGGATGCGACGCGGTGCATCACTTCGGCAGGTATCGCATGTTGCTGAGCAAGCGCAATGAAGTGGTCACCCAGCGCGCCCAAGGTCAGGCTTAAACCCCCAGATGAAGAACCGGTGATGCCTGCGAGCACATTGACGCTGACGGCCAAGTTGATCAGTGGGTTTTCGATATTTGATAGCGTGTCGGCGACCAGTTTGAAACCTGGCAGCGCCGCAATGACCGCCCCGAATCCATATTCCGACGCCGTATTCATGCCCGCGAGCAGCGAACCTGTAACGGCAATTTGAGTAGAGTTCGTGAACTTGCCTCGGATTCTGCCCCAGCCCAATGCCAGGGTGGCCAAAATACCCAGAGCCAACGCACCTTCAACAGCCCACACCGCGGCCATTTTGGTGACATCCTGAGTCACTGCCGCGAAGTCCGGACGGAACGACACCAGCACCTGACTACCTGCGCCGTAGTAACTCAAAATCAGATCGAGCAGCAGCTTGTTGCCTACCCCGACAATGACCAATGGCAAGATGGCAATCCATGGACTGATCATGGCCTCATCAGTAGGCGGCTCAGGCTCGTTGTAATGCCCTGAGCCGTAACCCTCACCCTTCGCCATCAAGCTTCTACGACGCATCTCCAGATAGGTGATACCGCAGCCGGCAACGAAGATGGCGCCGATGATTCCAAGCCAAGGAGCAGCGTATGCATCAGTCCCGAAAAAGGCCGTGGGAATAATGTTCTGGATCTGCGGTGTGCCTGGCAGCGAGTCCATGGTGAACGTGAACGCGCCTAAGGCAATCGTGGCAGGGATCAATCGCTTCGGGATGTTATTGCGACGAAAC
>NZ_JBFUKU010000595.1:0-1036 GCF_056400685.1 Pseudomonas sp. P5_A12
GACTGGTGATGTCAAATGGGGCGCCTTTTACGCCGCTGAGGCCTTTTGTTTGCCTTCTCATCAAGAGAATTTCGGTATCGTCGTTGCCGAGGCGCTGGCCTGCCGCAAGCCAGTTCTAATAAGCAATAAAGTTAACATCTGGCGTGAAATAGAATCAGATTCAGCTGGCTTTGTAGATGAAGATACGATCGACGGTACAGTTAATAACCTGAAGCGCTGGTTATCATTAGATGCAGAAGGTTATTCACAAATGACTGAGAGAGCTAGACAGTGCTTTCTGCATCGGTTCCACATTAGCCGCGCAACTGAGCGTTTGATTGAAATTATTAGCAACGATCGCGTCAATAGTTGAGCGTGCTATGCCCTTCCTAAAAGCTCCAAATTCCAGTAATTAGATACCAATTTTATCAGCTCGTTGCGATATTGTAGCTCGCCTCAATCGCTCACATGTAAGAGAGTTGGAATGGTCACTGTTTCTTTAAAAGAAAATAAATCTCCCATTTCAAAAAAACAAAGTTGCGCGGGTGCCTTGGTGGTGCTTTATTCTCTCTAACTCGTTACTGGGCGTTAAATCGGCTCAGACTTTTTATACTATAGTTTTTTCGTGGGGAAAAATAAATTTAGCGATTATCAAATAAGATTTTTGTTTTTTTCACTTTATTATGTTTTTTGCTAAATATGGCTATTCTCGAGCATTACATTTCGATAACTCACTCTCAAATCGGCCCGGAATATATACAGAAAACAATTACAAACTAATCCTCCTGATACTGATCTACTACCTGGCAAGTTCATCCCTAGAAAAAATACCGAGCAACTAGCTTCCTTCTACTTGCTTTTTGTTGTCATCATCTCCGGATCTAGATCCGCACTTTTAACCTTATCAGTGGTTTACCTTGCAGTTTTTATAAACAAAATAAACCACAGAATAATTATCTCCGCAGTTGCATTTACTTGCGCTTGCTTTGGCTTACACCTACCCACAGGGCACACTTACAAAACGCCAACCATCGATTGCTCAGTAACACTCTTGCTG
>NZ_JBFUKU010000596.1:0-1022 GCF_056400685.1 Pseudomonas sp. P5_A12
ACGTATAAGTGAGCGTGGCGTTTTCCGCTTCGGTCAAACGTCCTAGTAAGACACCATCCAATGCAAGGTCATGACCAGGGATAGGCATGAACGCGTTTGGAATCAGAACATCAATGCGCCAGATCTTGGGCTTGAAGACTTCGGGGTAGGCCGTCAGCGTCAATACTAGATCGTTGTACTTGATCGCTGTCTCATTGATTACTCGCAGCTCCCGAATGACAGGAACAGCGTTCTGATAATCCGCGAGATTCAGCTTTGCGACGACTGTACTGTGAATGCTTACAGCTTTGACTGGCTCTACTTCAGGCTCAAACGTGATCTCTGCGGCTTCGTCCATCTACTTCCCCTATCTTGCTATTGGTGGCTAACATGAACGCGGAGTGTGGTTATTGCGCTCAACGCGGCAAGACGTCGCCAGAAATGCCCACTATCTAATAACGGGATCCAGCGGAGTAAGACAATTGGCTGGATGCTTTTTTGTGACCTTGGAAGCTGTAGAAAGTCGTAAAGCGCAGGCACATCTCCAGCACAATAAAAGTAATTGGCTTTTACTTAGAAACACTCCGCCAACGAGCGCTGCGGTGCCGCGCCGATCCATAACCACAATTTCGCAATAAGGCGGTCTAGCTCTTCCCAATCAGCCATGACCAGCATCCTTGTGGTATTGAGGCCGCGCAGATAGACCTGAACGCCAGTCAGTATTAGAGCGCGCTCCGCCCGCATCCCGCTCTGAATTGAAATGAATTGAGCCAAGGCGGGTGATGAAAAACTATGATTTTGGGGGCTGGTGCGATGAACACACGACAGCTCAATCTATGGCTGCAGTCAAACTACGCAAGGCCATCGCGTTTCGACAGTGTCATCTGCCATACCTGCCATGGCCATAGTAATTTTGCGGGTAATTGGTACACGGGGCGCTTGACAGCCCAACTGGCCACAATTGAATATACGAACCTCATTCAGGGTGTGCTCAGTTATGCGTACAACATCTCGCGCTAACCTTTCCGTTATTGGCTTAATCG
>NZ_JBFUKU010000597.1:0-1006 GCF_056400685.1 Pseudomonas sp. P5_A12
ATCTTTCTATTACTTCATATAATTCCTGCCATTATCCTATGGTCCACAAAATTCGCCCTCCAACAATAGATAGTCAACTACTCACAACTCACCCCATCCAGTATCAGGAGCAACTATGCGCGAATTAACAATATGTGACTTTGAATTAGTATCTGGCGCAGTAGGTCCACCCGGAGCTGTTGTTGGGGCCGTTACGGGCGCTGCAACTTACATCGGAGGAGCAATGGCAACTGGCCAAGGAGATATCGCTGGCCTTACTGCAAGTGCAGTCGCAGGGGGAGCCGCAGGTTTTCTTCTGGGGCCTGCCGGCATGGGAGTAGCCCAAACTACCGCTGCAACCATCCTCGGTGCGGAAGTAGGGTTTTATTCCGGCATGCTAGGAGGACAAGCTCAAAGTGCTGTTAATGCAGCCGGGACTAACTACGGCGGAACAAACTACAACTAAACTCAACTAAAAATTGAGCCTTGCCGCCCTAATGCCGCCAGGCTCCTAAGGCCTATCTTTATGAGCATATCGCTCAACATGTCTTTTGATGAATTTTTTGAAAAACACCAAGAAAAAAAACCACTACTTATTAAGGGAGCGGCTTCTAACACTCGATTCTCATGGAATGATATAAATCATATTTACGATAACAGCGACGCAGCATCCGATGATTTAAAACTTTCCTTAAACGGCATACGCCCCAAATCAGAGTACGTAGAAAACTATCTTGAT
The DNA here is from genome assembly GCF_056400685.1 of Pseudomonas sp. P5_A12. NCBI lineage: Bacteria > Pseudomonadati > Pseudomonadota > Gammaproteobacteria > Pseudomonadales > Pseudomonadaceae > Pseudomonas > Pseudomonas sp. P5_A12. The sequence goes on from NZ_JBFUKU010000597.1 coordinate 719, forward strand.
ATTGGAGTATTACGCCATCGACTGATCAAACCCATCATCTATGAGAGTCTAAAAAAAGGCGCAACACTAATCACAAACAAGATAAAAAATTCAGAAAAAGTAAATGAAGTATCAAAACAAATTGCAACATTTACCGGGAGACAAGTCGTAAGCAGCGCATATCTATCTTTCGGAAGCAAGGACTCCTTTCGATGCCACTGGGATACTCGGGACGTATTTGCGATCCAATTAATTGGTCGTAAACGCTGGATCGTTTACGAGCCATCGCTGGAATCCCCTTTATACACC
>NZ_JBFUKU010000598.1:0-999 GCF_056400685.1 Pseudomonas sp. P5_A12
GTATGCAGGAGCGCTCCATGATTCGGCTCACCGCTGAACGCACCCCGGCTGGAACCAGTTACCTGGCGACCGGCCAAGGCCAGCCCGTGGTCTTGATCCACGGCGTGGGCCTGAATAAAGAAATGTGGGGCGGCCAGATCGTTGGCCTGGCCACGAAGTACCGTGTCATTGCCTACGACATGCTGGGCCATGGTGCCAGTCCTCGTCCGGAAAATGGAACCCCACTGCTCGGCTTTGCCGACCAGTTGCTGGAACTGCTCGATCATCTGCAATTGCCCAACGCAGCGGTGATCGGCTTCTCCATGGGCGGGCTGGTGGCGCGGGCTTTTGCCCTGCATTACCCGCATCGCTTGCAAAGTCTGGTGGTGCTCAACAGCGTGTTCAATCGCAGCCCTGAACAACGTGCCGGTGTCATCGCACGCACCAGTCAGGCCGCCGAACACGGGCCGGACGCCAACGCTGAGGCGGCGCTGTCACGCTGGTTCAGTCGTGAATACCAGGCAGCCAATCCTGCACAGATCGCTGCGATCCGCCAGACACTGGCGGGCAATGATCCTCAGGGTTACCTGACCACCTATGAATTGTTTGCGACCCAAGACATGTACCGCGCAGAGGATCTGGCCAGCATCAAGGTGCCGACATTGATTGCAACCGGCGAGCTGGATCCGGGATCGACTCCTGAAATGGCTGAGCAATTGGCCCAGCGCATTCCGGGCGCAACCGTTGCCGTGCTCGCCGAACAGCGGCATATGATGCCCGTAGAATCGCCGCGCCTGGTCAACCAGCTGTTGCTGGAGTTTCTCAACACTGCGCACGCCCGACAAAACCAAATTAAGGGGATCGTTGCATGACACTCGCACGCTTCCAGATGTGCATCGGCGGTGAATGGGTCGATGCCCTGTCCGGCAAGACCTTTGAAAGCCTGAACCCGGCCTTGGCACAAGCCTGGGCTGAATTGCCTGATGCCGACGAAACTGACGTCGAGCGCGCCGTACAGGC
>NZ_JBFUKU010000599.1:0-1461 GCF_056400685.1 Pseudomonas sp. P5_A12
CAACTGGAAGTTGGCAGATGCTGTGTATTTAAACCCAGAGCGCCCTGAAATTAAGAGCGCAACGGGCTAGCAACTGTAAGACAAGGCGACAGGTACCTTGACACGTACCGAAACCGTAAAAAACACGCAAACAAAAACGCCGCTCATTTCTGAGCGCAACGCTGCTTAAAAATGGAGCGGGAAACGAGACTCGAACTCGCGACCCCGACCTTGGCAAGGTCGTGCTCTACCAACTGAGCTATTCCCGCATTGGCGTCCCCTAGGGGACTCGAACCCCTGTTACCGCCGTGAAAGGGCGGTGTCCTAGGCCACTAGACGAAGGGGACACACGTACAACATTCACTCCCTACCGCGTTTCGCTGTGTGCTTTCCGCTGTAAGTGGCGCGCATTCTATGGATGGATTGAGGGGTCGTCAACCCCCAGTTATAAATTTATTTAAATCAATGACTTCGCCCTGCTTTGAGACAGGTTTCAGGCTTTTCCGCGGCCAGACCTTTGACGCCTATTTTCCGGCATCCATCAAGGCGCTATAGTCCATGCTGTCAATATGATGGCAACCCGAAACCTATTCGCCACCATTTATCCAGGCAGGACAACGGCCGATACATAGATGGGCCATAGCTGATTCAAGTGATCGTGCGGCCTATACGCCCCAATGCCAAGCCACTACTTTCGAACGCGAACCCAATAAGAGGTCTTACCGGTGACACCACTCATGATCACCCTGCTCGTCATAGCCGGCATCGCACTATTGATCACCACAATCCCGGTCAACAACCCGCCGGCACCGATCCAGACCGAAGCCAAGGCCAAGGACGTACGCTTCCTGCTCGAAGCCCTCCATGGCCAAATCACCCGCGCCGCACAGGACGGCTTCCTGCCGACCAATGAAGCCAAGCGCTGGATCCGCGAAGTCCGCCATATCCTGGTGCTGCTGCACATCGAGTTCTTCAACAACCTCGGCCAGCATCGCCTTCAACAAAACCAGCCAGGTCAAGCACGTCTGGCGTTCGAACGCGGCGTGCAGTACCTGCGCAAACAACCGGAGCCACAAGTCTACGCCGAGCAGCTGGAGTACCTGGAGAAACTCCTGGTTCGCGCCAACGCCATGGTGATGGACAACATTGCGGCGGTTGAGGATGAGGCAAACCAGTTGAACACAGGGCTTAAACAAGTCGACGCCGATGCCGACTGGAAAAAAAAAGTGATCTACGACTGATCAGCGCAAACTGAAAAGCCACCTGCAAAGGTTAATGCCGATCAGTTAAGCCATAACGCATCCGTAGCAGCTGGCGAAGCCTGCGTTCGGCTGCGCAGCAGTCGTAAAACCTGAGTTTKCGGTCTTCCTGAAACACCGCATCRTCTGATTKCACGACTGCTGCGCAGCCGAACGCAGGCTTCGCCAGCTGCTACAACAATTGCGTTACAGCAGAAATTGCTTAACTGATCGGCATTAACCT
>NZ_JBFUKU010000600.1:0-947 GCF_056400685.1 Pseudomonas sp. P5_A12
CCTGTTGGATGCTCCGCGAGACGCCTTTCCATCCGACATTACGTTCCCCGAAGATCGACGCCTGGACGTCGACTTCAACCCCCGAGAAGTGTTCTGCCCACTTCCATCTGACTCCTCGCAGCTATCTGCCGTGATGGCGGCCTCGAAAGGAAAAGACTTTGTCCTGATTGGCCCTCCCGGAACCGGTAAAAGCCAGACCATTGCCAACCTCATTGCGCAATCGGTAGCTCAGGGCCGACGTGTACTTTTCGTCTCTGAAAAAATCGCGGCTCTGGATGTCGTTTACCGACGATTGCGCGAAGTTGGCTTGGGCGAGTTTTGCCTGGAAGTCCATTCGAGTAAGGCACGCAAAACCGACGTCCTGGCTCAATTGCAGTCGGCCTGGGATGCGAAGGGGGTCGTGGATTCCGCAACGTGGCATGCCGAAGCTGATCGACTGCAGGTTCTACGCGAAGGATTGAACACTTACGTTGAGCGACTGCACCAGCGTTACACGAATGGGTACAGCATTTATCACGCGATCGGTGTTGTATGTGGCGGCGCTTCCATTGCGCCCATGAACATGTCGTGGTCATCGCCCCATGCTCATACCCGGGAAGATATGACCGCACTGCGGGAGCTGTCCGATCGTCTAGAGGTGAATGCCCAGGCTATTGGATATAGAGCACTTTCGACCCATCCATTGGGTTTAGTTGGCCAGGGAGAGTGGTCACCTTCTTGGCAGCAACAGCTGATTCAAGCCGCGCGAGAGGTACTTCCTGCCACTCAAGCCGCTATTCGAGCCGCGGAAAAATTCAGCACCGCCATGAGTTTGCCTACAGCCACTTTGGTGCCTTCCGTTTGCAATGGTCTTTCGCTCCTTTCGTCAACACTGCCGCTTGCGGCGGGTCATGATTGGCGATTCGTGTTGCGGCCAGACGGCCGCATGATTGCGCAAAGACTGTCTG
>NZ_JBFUKU010000601.1:0-936 GCF_056400685.1 Pseudomonas sp. P5_A12
TTTTCACACAGCCTGGACCCAAAGCTGCCGTTAGCCAACGGCGGAATTATCTTTGCATATTGTGTTGAAAGTAGAGCTTTTCGTCGCCATACCGAGACGCCACGATCTTGGAATTTAGAACCAGTTGGCCTAAAAGTTTAGCCTGCTCGACCGTCTCGCCTTTATCCAAGGCGTAAACGTCGTACAGCACCTCTCCGACAGGGAAGTCAGTCAACCGTATCCGAAAGTCATCCTGCATTGTCACCCCGTTGAAGCGAGCAGCTGCTGCCGGCCGCGGCTTAAAAAAAAGTTGGTAAGGCGCCCTTGGCGCAGCCACTTTAGAGCCATCGACGTTAATATCGGCCAGATGCTCAACGGTCAAGTGACCGGGATCTGAATCTCTAGCCCCAAAACGTATGGCTGCCCGTTCAAAGAAACCGGCGAGTAAGCGCGTCGAAAAAGAGCCTGCGGGTGGAATGATGTTGCTGAAAGTATTCTCGAAGAAATTGTATCCCTCTTGGCCATCGATGGAATTCATAACCTGTAAATTGACCGACGGGTGATTACCGTCAATGAAAAACTTCAAAGCCAAGGCCGGCACAGAGTGGGTATCCGTCGGCTTAGTCGCCAACGAAAGACGACCAATCACGCAGTCGCTGCCGCTTTGGAAGATGCCGGTATAGCGACTCGCCACTGCACGGTTCGCCACAAACCGGAAGCGCGCCTCTGCACCAAATGCATGCACCAATTTGCGCCGTCCTTGCTCCAGCTCATCTCCTTGCGCAGTCAGCGACTTAACCGTAAAACTCGGCATTGCCAAGGTTAAGGTATCGCCGATGCTTGGCGCAGTCAGCGCTGGGAGTTCAGAACCGTAGAGCGAAGGCACAATCTTGTTATTCCAGATGAAATCCTCCTTTTGACACGCCGATTGAGACCGTGGTGAGGCATCCCCAGTGA
>NZ_JBFUKU010000602.1:0-909 GCF_056400685.1 Pseudomonas sp. P5_A12
GGGAAAGGCAGTCCAATGTTCTGCTTTCGAAAATTCCATTTCGCGAATTAGAAAAAAGAACTACAAGCTGAAAGGTCTACATCCTCACCTTTTTAGACATCATTGGAATTACTTATTTAGCATTGAGGCAAAATTGCTAGGATTTACAAATGAGCGAACACGAACTACGCGTGAGTACTGCATGGGATGGGCCGATGACTCTCAACAAAGCGCTCGCTACAACCTCCGAGACATACAAGAGGATGCTATGAAGATAGGAAGGAAGATAGCAAATGACACAACCCAACGAACGTAACAAACAAACACAACAACGCAATGTTGACTCAACGCATGACGACAGTCCGACTGTGCTAGTAAAATTTGACACAAATCATCGGCTATCAGACCGCCAGCAAATTATAGAGTGGCGGGATGAAAGCGCTTATATATATGGCACTGGTTCTGTAAGCACAAAAGACATCAAAAACTCGCTTGCCCCTTATTTATTTCTAAAACTGACTGAGGTAATTGATGAGATATGCCGCCTAAAAGCGTACGCCGACATTACAATTATTGACATAATTCAAGTATTTTCTCAGTATTGCCGCTTCTCTAAACATGAAATTCTTTCACCGAAGTCACTTTGCGCATTTTACGATTACTGCAAATGTAATAATTTGACTCACTTTAACCAAATGCGAACTTTCATTATTTACTGGGATAAATTTTCGCCATATACGATCGACAAACAATCAATTTTAGTGATGCGGTCATTTTCCTCTATCAAACCATCACGCCCATCCGGGAGTAAAGTGCGATCAGACGACGAATCGGAGGGCTGGTTAACTGACGATGAATATCACGCTATAATCGATACGATATGGTTTGATTTTGAAACCGGACTGAATTCCCTTTGGAACACAACGGCGT
>NZ_JBFUKU010000603.1:0-895 GCF_056400685.1 Pseudomonas sp. P5_A12
GTTTTCCATTTGTTTTCCATTTACCTACCGCACCGCAATAAGCGTTTTCAGCCTTGAGCATGGTGTCCCGCGCAGATTCGGGGATCTCGATGTAGGCTCCGTAGGTCTGTGGTTCTGCCATGGACTGCCAGCGCACATAGACCAAACGAGGCAGGTCAGCCCCCGTTACATATCGCCCCTTTCCTGCTGGATTCTCAAACCATCCCTTTGCATCGCCCTTGAAGACAGCTGGAATGCCTTTACTTAGCCCCCGAGGATAGCCAGTCGAAGGGATTCCGCTGCCCGCGCGAAGGAACACGCGCTCATTGATATCAACGACACTAGCCGTTTCAATCCAGACCTCCATATAGTCGGGGTTAAAAAAATTGAGGCTCCACGCGTCGTAAGGTAATGATCTGCGATGGTCTTTGGTGCATCCATCCAAAAAGAGCACAAGCACTACTGCACASCCTGCTTTAAACAGRGATGCGGACTTATGGATTGAAAGTCCTTCCGGTCGAGGTTTCTGGCGATTGTTCATGGGTCACCAGGAGCCATAGGGAATGCCGAACTTRTCGATGTAGGCTTGGGACTCTTCTGAAAGCGGGCGATGCTTTCCGTTGGACGTGCCCCCGTAAGGACCTTTTGGATGGATCTTGCCTTGGACTCTGGTGACTTCGGTCGCTTTTAAACAGGSCCCRCCYAACCACACTTTGGCGATTCCTCCTGGCGCTAGACCGATAGTCAAAAATTTTCGGTAATCGGTTTTCCATTTGCCTACCGCGCCGCAATAAGCTTTTTCACCCTTGAGCATGGTGTCCCGCGCAGATTCAGGGATCTCGATGTAGGCTCCGTAGGTCTGTGGTTCTGCCATGGACTGCCAGCGCACATAGACCAAACGAGGCAGGTCAGCCCC
>NZ_JBFUKU010000604.1:0-853 GCF_056400685.1 Pseudomonas sp. P5_A12
TTGTGAGGCGCAATGTTCACCACCACATAAAAGTTGTGAGGCGCAATGTTCACCACCACATAAAAGCGTTTGCCCTGGGCCTGGGCCTCCTGGATCCCAAGGGCCAGGTTGGCGTGATCGAATTCGTTATTGCGCACCCGCAAGCTGTAGCGTGGCTGGCCGGCGTACACCGCATCGGCGCCGTAAGCGAAGGCATAACGCATGTTTTTCAAGGTGCCAGCGGGGGCGAGCAGTTCGGGGGCAAGGGGAGTCATGGCAATGTCAGTCGCAAAAGCCTGGAGCGTAATCGACTTGCCCATGGAGTTTATTGATCTGGATCCAGGCTTTGTGAACAAACCCATGGCACTCGCGCGAACCGTGGAGGACTAAGCATTAGGACCGCTCAACTTATAAGGCCCTGCGCACTGACACGGATCGGACATGAACGAAAAAACTGTACGGAACAAATCGCTGGTGATCTTGCTGGGGCTGGTCACTGCCGCGTTCATCTGGATCTTGCTGCCGTTTTACGGCGCGGTGTTCTGGGCGGTGATCCTCGGCATCCTCTTTGCGCCCATGCAGCGTCGACTGCAATTGAAGCTGGGCTGGGAGCGCAACCTGACTTCGTTGCTCACGCTGAGTATCTGCCTGGTGATTGCGATCCTGCCGGTGATCATCCTCGCCTTCTTCCTGGTTCAAGAGGGCGCGATACTGTACAAAAACATCGAAAGTGGTGAGTTGGACATTGCGGGGTATGTGTCGCACTTCAAACACAGCCTGCCGCCGTACTTTCAGCATTTGCTCGATCGGTCCGGGGTGGGTGAGCTGAGCGGGCTGCGGGAAAAAATCATCAAGAGTGCGGTGACGGGTAACG
>NZ_JBFUKU010000605.1:0-853 GCF_056400685.1 Pseudomonas sp. P5_A12
GCGCTCGGCGATCTGTTCAAACTCCTTTTCCAGAATGATGAAAGCCGCCACCACATCCGGATCAAAATGCCGGCCGGCGCCGTCCCGGATGATTGTCGCCGCCGTCTCGTGGCTCATCTCCGACTTGTATACCCGTCGGCTGATGACCGCATCGTAGACATCGGCGACCGCCATCAGGCGCGCGCTGACCGGAATGGCCTCACCGGCCAGGCCATTGGGGTAACCACTGCCATCCCATTTTTCGTGATGGCACAGGGCAATTTCCTTGGCGATGCGCAGGAAAGGCACTTGCGCACCCAACAGTTCTTCTGCGTGTACCAGAGCCTGATAACCCAGCCGGGCGTGGGTCTTCATGATTTCGAACTCGGCGGGTTCGAAATGGCCCGGCTTGAGCAGGATATGGTCTGCAATACCGACCTTGCCGATATCGTGCAGCGGCGCCGACTTGAACATCAGATCAATAGTTTGATCATCCAGATGGGGGCTGAATCGCGGGTGGTCGCGCAATTTTTCGGCCAGCAACCGGACATAATGCTGCGTGCGCCGCAGGTGGTTGCCGGTCTCGTTGTCGCGGGTCTCGGCCAGCGATGCAAGGGCCAGGATGGTTACGTCATGGATGGCTTGCAGCTCACGGGTCCGCGCCAGGACTTCCTGGTCGAGGTAGGCATTGTGGGAACGCAACAGGTCCGTTGTCGCCTTCAGGCGCAGCTGCGTCTGCACCCGCGCCAACAGAATTTCCGGGTTGATCGGTTTGAACAGGTAGTCAGTCGCTCCCAGCTCGAACCCCAGGCACTCATCTTCGTGCTGATTGCGGGCGCTAAGAAACAGGACCGGAACATCACATGTATTAGGG
>NZ_JBFUKU010000606.1:0-852 GCF_056400685.1 Pseudomonas sp. P5_A12
ACTCTCTGCTCATAGCTCTGGAAATCTTGTCAGCAAAAAATATCCTTCATGGCGTCGTACCAAAAGCGGAACAGATTTATTTATTTTTTAATCACACTTTTCAACAGTGTATCCGTTAGCCACTATTGTCAAAACAATGTTGCACTCGCGAGCACAAGTGAAGCAGTAGTTTAGCCCGACTTCCGAAGAGTCAATCAAAAGCAACTCCTGCGACAACGAAGTCACATCCATCACAAACATCTCTGAAATCTCCGCGCCTATTGCCCCAACAGATTTCATACCTAAAACATTTTCAAAGGTAATGATCCATCGTTTTTCCTTCCAATCTAGAAACTCTACAAAAACGCGCTCGTGCTCACACGTCATTTTTTCAATGGTGCCGTCTGAAACTGGAAATTCTGTCATTTTGAAATACCTGGATGTTTCTCACCGGCAACAAAGCCAGTTCCGTGACCGAGTTGATAGCCGTCAGGCTTGACCTTGATAACAGTCTTCTTTTTATCCGCCTGACTCCAACTTAAATAATTAGGTTTAAGCTCCAAATGATAGTGCTCACCATGATGCCTCGCATTAAATGGCCCAGCATCTCCGGGATGACTTTCAAATCTAATAATGGTATCCGTATAAAGGGGGCGGATTTATTTGTTACTCAAGCTCCCCCTCCAAACAGCGAAAAATCTCGAAAATTGGAAAAAACAAGTCCACCCCCTTTATTCCACGAAAGTACACAGCAAAAAATCGTGCGCCTTGGGATATTTTTTACTCACCAAAAATATCAATAAGATGACTCAACCATACGTCTCCTGAATCCCATTCGTGCCAGTAGCAGTAGCAGCAGCTCATCTTTTTGAG
>NZ_JBFUKU010000607.1:0-848 GCF_056400685.1 Pseudomonas sp. P5_A12
GAATTACACGGTGCAGAGTAGCAGCCTTTCCCCGTAAGATTCATGCTGGTCATTGTTCTTATATGGCCGCTCTCGTCAAGCTTGATGACTCTGCCAGGGACTCCAGATGAATCGTAATGACCTGCGTCGTGTCGACCTGAACCTGTTGATCGTTTTCGAAACATTGATGCACGAACGCAGTGTGACCCGCGCTGCGGAGAAACTGTTTCTCGGCCAGCCGGCCATCAGTGCGGCGCTTTCACGCCTGCGCGGGCTGTTCGATGATCCGCTGTTCGTGCGCACCGGTCGCAGCATGGAACCGTCCGCCCGGGCGATAGAAATCTTCGCCCTGCTCTCCCCCGCGCTGGACTCGATTTCCACGGCCGTCAGCCGTGCGGCGGAATTCGATCCGGCCACCAGCACCGCGGTGTTCCGCATTGGCCTGTCCGACGATGTCGAGTTCGCCTTGCTGCCGATGCTGCTCAAGCGCTTGCGTGCCGAATCGCCCGGGATTGTGCTGGTGGTGCGTCGGGCCAACTACATTCTGATGCCGAGCCTGCTGGCCTCGGGCGAGATTTCCATCGGCGTCAGCTATACCGCTGACCTGCCGGCCAACGCCAAACGCAAAGTACTGCGTCGCAGCATGCCGAAGTTGTTGCGGGCCGACACCGTGCCCGGGCCATTGAGCCTGGATGACTTCTGCGCCCGGCCGCATGCGTTGGTGTCGTTCGCGGGGGACCTGAGCGGTTTTATAGATGACGAACTGGAAAAACTCGGGCGCAAACGCCACGTCGTGCTCGCAGTGCCCCAGTTCAACGGGCTGAGCACGCTGCTGAGCGGCACCGATATTGTGGCGACGGTGCCTGACT
>NZ_JBFUKU010000608.1:0-846 GCF_056400685.1 Pseudomonas sp. P5_A12
GTGTTGTAGCTTGCAGGACGTAACCTTGAGGCGTTTTAAACGGGGACTGTCGGGCGGTGTTTAACCATCGAAATTGTTGGCACTCCTACCAACTGCCATAGGGGATGCCGAATTTGTCGACGTAGGCTTTGGACTCTTCTGAAAGCGGTCGATGCTTTCCGTTGGACGTGCCCCCGTAGGGGCCTTTGGGATTGATCGTGCCTTGGACGCGGATGACCTCGGTCGACAATAAGCATTGGCCGCCCAGCCATACCTTGGCGATTCCTCCAGGCGCCAAGCCTACTATCAGCATGTCTCGGTAATCCGTTATCCATTTACCGTCTGCGCGGCAGAAGGTTTTTTCTCCCTGAAGCATGGTGTTTCGCGCCGATTCGGGGATCTCGATATACGCTTCATAGGTCTGCGGCTCGGCCATGGACTGCCAGCGTACGTAGACTAGGCGAGGTAGGTCCGCGTCCCTTACAAATCGACCTTTTCTTCCAGGATGTTCTCGCCATCCCGCTGGTTTGCCTCTGAACTCGGACGGTACGCCTTTGCTCATTGCGCGTGGATACCCCATAGCCGGTATACCGCTGCCCGCGCGAAGGAACACGCGCTCATTGATATCAACGACACCGGCCGTTTCGATCCAGACTTCCATATAGTCAGGCGAAAAAAATCAAGGCTCCACGCGTCATAAGGTAGTGATCTGCTCAGGACAGAGGCACATCCGCCCAAATAGAGCGCAAGCACTATTGCACAGCCTGCTTTAAACAGAGATGCGGACTTATGGATTGAAAGTCCTTCCGGTCGAGGTTTCTGGCGATTGTTCATGGGTCACCAGGAGCCATAGGGAATGCCGAACTT
>NZ_JBFUKU010000609.1:0-844 GCF_056400685.1 Pseudomonas sp. P5_A12
CGGCAAGATCAAAAAGACCTATGATATTAATGACATTCACAATGTTCGCGGTTTTGGCTATCGATTGTGTCGGGGGGTTATATCGTGAACCCACATAATCTACGCACCGCAACATAACAACAATGGAATGTTGACGAGATATTCGCTGATATGGAAAGTTTTACTGCTGATTTATTCAGGCAGCCTATATTCAGGCGCGACGGTACTCCGTTCGGTTGCGAGATACAGGTTCGTGCCGCAATTGATAGTTCTGACGCGCTAGAAAGAACACTTTCAGCAACTGCCCTGGAAATGAATTTCAGCGAAAACCATTGGGCAAAAAAAACGCTGACAGAGCGATCTGCTTTTTTTGTGCCCGACACTATAAGCAGGATTTTTATAGCGGTAGGTTTGCGTGACTTATTAGACACAATACAGATAGATTATATTATTTGTGCCAGCGACGCACTCAAGATACAAGGACAAATTTTAACAATCAGCATTGAGGGGGGCACGCTACCCCTCGGCACAACTGAAGAGGATAGAGTCCTGCTCAGTCACATCTACCTGCTAAAAGATAGCGGCGTAGAAATCGCCTTTTCGAGCTTCAGTCTGCTAGAGGGCGAGCCAAAAATTCAGAATACACCCAGCCTGTGTGATTACATAAAAGTGGATTTTCGAAAAAACGAGCAGGGTGAAAAATTGAGCGCTAAACCCGAGTCGCTCAATAGGCTCTATGATTACATGAACATAATAACTCATACAAAAAAAGTCATGTTTATTGCCGCGCGAATAGAGCACGAAGGCAATCACGTGCTGGCTAGAAGCCTGCCGTTTGATTGTTTTCAGGGGGACTATTACTCCC
>NZ_JBFUKU010000610.1:0-834 GCF_056400685.1 Pseudomonas sp. P5_A12
GGCAAAAGGCTTCAAACGCTTCATTCGCAACGCTTGACGGCCACTGCACCTGCGGGTCGCCCTGCCCGACCCAATGCATTTGTTCACCGGCGCGGTAAACCACCCACGCAGTGGTATTGGCCCAACTGCGCGCTGAGTCCAGCAACTGTTCGATCGTGTCCTCGTTGCCAACGTAAGTCATGCCGACAGTATCCGAGTTCCCTTTCAGTTGAGTTGCGACAACGTCGCAATCGTTCGATTGCCGCGGGGAGTCGGTCAATGGACGAACACTCATCAGCGCTCCCTGAGCCAAAACATGGCGATACTCACTTACTGATTGCAGGCTATGTGCCGGTGAGCTTCCCGTTTATAGAGAATACGAATTTTTTTCAATAGTTTTGTTCGTATTACCAGATCGCACCAACAAAAACGCCGCTCAAAGAGCGGCGTTTTTGCGTTTGGAGCGGCAAACGGGATTCACCTGGATTGTTGGCGCCTCAGGCGTTGCCATTCCAGGGGCGATCACCCTTCTCGTCTTTGATGCGGGTCGGCAGGCCCATCACATCCAGTGCCTTGAGGAACGGCTCAGCCGGCAACTCTTCGACGTTGGCCATGCGCTGCACGTCCCATTCGCCACGGGCGACCAGCAGAGCGGCCGCCACGGGTGGCACACCAGCGGTATAGGAAATGCCCTGGCTGTCGGTTTCTGCGTAGGCGTCTTCATGATCGGCGACGTTGTAGATAAACACCTCGCGCGGCTGTCCATCCTTGGTGCCCTTGACCAGATCGCCAATGCAGGTCTTGCCGGTGTAGCCAGGCGCCAGAGAGCTCGGATCAGGAAGCACGGCCTTGACC
>NZ_JBFUKU010000611.1:0-834 GCF_056400685.1 Pseudomonas sp. P5_A12
GGGTGATACTGCGCACTTCCACGCTGTCCAGTTGCCGCACCCAGAGGTAACCATCGCATTCGACGTTGATCAGAAAAATGCATTCGGATCGCGCCAGCGCCTGCTCGATAAGGCCGCGCAGAATGGCTGGCTGGTCGCGACGGCCCACCATCCATTCCCAGGTATTGGCCATGTCCGGCGGGAAGGCGAAGGCTATGAGTGGGTACCAGTCGAGTACACGGAATCCTCGGTTGGCCTCAAGCGTTGAACACAGCTGGCGGCATAGGCAATCAGCTTCACAACTCATCTACCGCAGCGCCCAGTTCCTATAGCTGCTTGTGTCACTTCTTCTGCCATACAGCGTGAATGACGTGTGCTGCCCGAAAATTCGGGCAGCACACGCTCTGTTACCCCGAAGGCAACTCTTCCTTCGTCAGACAGTGGGCCAAGCCGATGTTGGAAAACTTTGGAAAATATTCCAGTTTCAAACACTAGAGGAAGTGACGTTTTATCTGAGCGCATAGGGGTCTTTTCCTCAAATCAGAGCATCGTGCTTACGGATTCGTGGCCATAGTACGACACCCATCAACAGGCTTAGAACGAGTAGCGACGCATCCCGCCGTCAACCAGCAGCGTGGTGCCGGTGATGTAACGTGCACGAGGCGAGGAGAGGAAAGTGACCGCGTTACCAACATCTTCTGGCTGGCCGAAATCACGCAGGGCGATTTCGCGATCAGCAAATTTCTTGCGCTCTTCGCCCGGATACATACGACGGATTTGAGCGGTGTCAATGAGACCAGGCTGTACGCAGTTTACAGTGATACCGTGTTGACCCAGTTGTTCGGACAGACCCTT
>NZ_JBFUKU010000612.1:0-818 GCF_056400685.1 Pseudomonas sp. P5_A12
GCGTGATGCAACCGGCGGCGGGGTACAGCATAAGTTGATCGCAAGACCCGGCTGAATCTGACCAGCCTTGGCGCGGACTTTTTGCGTCTTGGCGATGCTCTACGACACTATTGATCTCGCTTGAAACCGAGAGATCATCACCATAATCCAATAATAAAGTGATGCCATGAATCTGAACGAGCCCATCAATGCGAATGCGCAACGCGTCGGCCAAACGGTCGGCAAATACCGGTGGACGATCTGTGCGCTGTTGTTTTTCGCCACCACCGTTAACTACCTGGACCGTCAGGTACTGAGTCTGTTGGCGCCGCAACTGTCGACGCAGTTTGGCTGGAGTAACACCGACTACGCCAACATCGCCTCGGTTTTCCAGTTTGTATACGCGATCTCCATGCTGTTCGCCGGTCGCTTCGTCGACAAGATCGGCACCAAGAAAGCTTATATCTGGGCGATTGGCATCTGGTCCACCGGTGCGGTCATGCACGCCTTTGCCGTGCCGATGGGTGAGGGTATTGGCGCCCTGAGCAGTGCGCTCGGCCTTGCCGTCATTCCGGTCTCGATTGCCGGTTTCATGCTGTCTCGCGCGGTTCTGGCGATTGGTGAAGCGGGTAACTTCCCGATCGCGATCAAGGCCACCGCGGAGTATTTCCCGAAGAAGGAACGCTCCTTCGCCACCGGCATCTTCAACTCCGGTGCCAACGTCGGCGCGGTGCTGGCGCCGATCTGCGTACCGCTGATTGCCGGCATCTGGGGCTGGGAAGCGGCGTTTATCGTGATCGGTATGCTGGGCTTCGTCTGGGTCGCCGTCTGGATTGCGC
>NZ_JBFUKU010000613.1:0-801 GCF_056400685.1 Pseudomonas sp. P5_A12
GCGAAGCCTGCGTTCGGCGGCGAAGCCGTCGTCAATTCAGCCACCTCGGTGTGTCAGGCCGATCCCGAGCGCAGGTTTTACGACGGCTTCGCCGCCGRACGCAGGCTTCGCCAGCGGCTACAAGGGTCTCGGGGTTATGCGACCAACGATTGACTACCGGCGGGTGTGCCCGCCAGCGAGGCGCGCTATACTGCCGCGCCTTTTTAGCGTCGCGCCAGCAGCCCCGGCGTGCCTGAGGATCAGCTCCGAGCCTCAAGCTTCAAGCGGCAAGCTGAAGCAGTCCGCGTACTGCTCTGAACTTGCCGCTTGAAGCTTGAAGCTTGAAGCTGCCCTATAAAATGTTCCCGTCTTTTAGAGGAGCGCGACTCATGACCGTGATCAAGCAAGACGACCTGATTCAGAGCGTTGCCGACGCCCTGCAGTTCATTTCCTATTACCACCCCGTTGACTTCATCCAGGCGATGCACGAGGCCTACCTGCGCGAAGAATCGCCGGCAGCCCGTGATTCCATCGCACAGATCCTGATCAACTCGCGCATGTGTGCCACCGGCCACCGCCCGATCTGCCAGGACACCGGCATCGTCACCGTCTTCGTCCGCGTGGGCATGGACGTGCGCTGGGATGGCGCCACCATGGGCCTGGACGACATGATCAACGAAGGCGTGCGCCGGGCTTACAACCTGCCGGAAAACGTCCTGCGTGCCTCGATCCTCGCCGACCCGGCGGGTGCTCGTAAAAACACCAAGGACAACACCCCGGCCGTTATCCACTACTCCATCGTTCCGGGTAACACCGTGGAAG
>NZ_JBFUKU010000614.1:0-775 GCF_056400685.1 Pseudomonas sp. P5_A12
TCTCGTCGACTGACCACTGCTCTATTCGTGGGCGGCCTCGGCCTGACTGCGTCGCATATCGTGCATGCCGCGCCGTCCGTACCGCCTGTTAACCAAGCCCCTGGTTTCTTTCGCATGGCTGTCGGTGATCACGTGGTCACAGCCTTGTATGACGGCTACGTCTCTATGCCTCCTAAGCTGTTGAACGGCAATCAGCAGCAAATCGAAACTCTGATGACGCGAATGTTTCAGAACCCGGAAGCGCCACTTGACGCATCCGTTAATGCCTTCCTGGTACATACCGCAACGAACCTCGTGTTGATCGATGCAGGTACATCAGATTGCTTTGGCCCGAACATGGGGCGGTTGATGGAAAGCATCAAGAGCGCAGGCTACAAGCCGGAAGACGTGGATACGGTGCTGATCACCCATATGCATCCTGATCATTTCTGCGGTATCACTTCCACCGAAGSCAAAGCGAACTTCCCGAATGCAACAGTCTGGGCAGGAAAAGCCGACGCCGACTTCTGGCTCGATGCCAAGTCCACTACGCGCCTGCCGACCGAGCAGCATGCATTCATCACAATGGCCCAGAATGCCGTGGCCCCATATGCGGCAATCAGTCGCTTCAAGCCCCTTACCGGCGCCGAAGAAATCGTGCCAGGCATTCGCGTGGTACCGTCCGCCGGCCATACGCCGGGCCATACCGCCTATTTGGTCAGCTCAGGTTCGGCCAACATGCTGGTGTGGGGTGATACTGCGCACTTCCACGCTGTCCAGTGGCCGCACCCAGAGG
>NZ_JBFUKU010000615.1:0-748 GCF_056400685.1 Pseudomonas sp. P5_A12
CAATGGATCATGGCGAAGACCGAACTCCCCAGCGTACGCCGAAGCCTGCTCGCTGAGCCGCCGAACTTGCCCGTCCTGCCCCCGGAAACAGTCACCCTGCTTCGCGGCCCGCTGTTATCCAGGCCCGCCGTGACGCTGGAAGACCGGGTCCGGAATCTGTATTCCCACCTTGATGAACGCGAAGTGGCCACCTTCGCTCGTTCCTTGAATGCCCAGAAGGAACCGCTCAAGGTCATGAGGGCGCTAGAGAATAAGCTCAAGAAGCTGCGACAGACCCTGGAACACTGGGAACCCGCGGCCTTTGACGGCACGGCAGACAGTGAGGCTGACCGCGAATGGATGAGCTTCAGGTACAACGGCGGGAGTTTCATTGCTGGGCGCCTGCTGCAGTGTTTTGAACGAAGATCGATGGTCTTCGGTGAACGCAGCGCCAGTCTCGAAGGTGGATACGCACTGGATCTGTCGTCGGAATTCTCGGTCACCAACCTCGATCTGTGGTGGGACAAACTGCCGGATATTCAGGAATTCCTGGATCAGGTCACCACGCTGAATCTGGATCGCGCAAACTTTAATCCCAGGGCAGGCTGCCTGCTGGAGGACTTCCCTCAGTTGCAGCAGCTCAGTGCCAGACACTGCCGGCTGGCCCACTTTCCGGCCGGCATCGAGAAGATGCACTTTCTGCGAACCCTGCGCCTGTCGGAAAACTACATCACCCTGACACCTGACGCCGCCGAGCACCTGAGAAACC
>NZ_JBFUKU010000616.1:0-746 GCF_056400685.1 Pseudomonas sp. P5_A12
GCCCAACGTGGTGGCGGTGTCATGGGCGGCGTTCATTATTCGGCGGCCAAAGGTGGCATTCAGACCTTGGCGAAAGCGCTGGCTAGAGAACTTGCTCCGGACGGTATTCGAGTTAACGCCGTCGCTCCCGGGTTAATTGAAACTGACCTGATTGCAGGAAGACTCTCGGATGAAAATCGCGAGCGCACGATTGTATCGACGCCTTTAGGGCGCATTGGCCAGCCAGTTGAGGTGGCCAATGCATGTCTGTACCTGGTGTCCGACATGGCTAGTTATGTCACTGGAGTCGTTCTCGATGTGAATGGAGGCCTTCACATTCATTAATTAACGTTGCGCCAAAAAGATTTGAAAACAATAACAACGGAGACAAATCATGCGAGCTCTACTGCGTACTACTTTGGCTGTTTCAACCCTATTGCTAGCCATGAACACCATGGCTGCAGACCCGATCAAAATTGGTGCGCCTGGCCCATACACCGGCGCGTCAGCACCGATGGGCGTTTCGATGCGAGATGCCATGCGGATTGCAGTAAAAGAAATAAACGATAAAGGCGGGGTATTGGGTCGGCCACTGGAATTGGTCGAGCGCGACGATGAAGCGAAAAACGAACGCGGAAATCAGGTTGCGCAAGACCTGATTTACAACAACAAAATCGTCGCAGCGGTAGGCGTGATTAACACCGGTGTAATGCTCGCCAGCCAACGGTTTTACCAGGAATCCAAGATTCCGGTTGTGACTCCTGGCC
>NZ_JBFUKU010000617.1:0-743 GCF_056400685.1 Pseudomonas sp. P5_A12
CCCCTAAATGGACAACCCCAGGAATGGCGAGAACGATGTCCGCAAAATCCAAACAAGCACTCGCGCAAAATGAGTCAGTCACCAGTGCAAGCTTGCCTTTAAAACCTTGGGCGTTGAATCCTCTCGAATTCACTTGATCTATAGAGGCAATGTTTGGCTGTTCCAGCCAGTCTTTTTTCTCGTGAAGTGCGAGTTCCATCGACTTGGTTAAACTGAAAACAAATTTATAAGCCTCACTATGTTTTCCATAGTCGTTCCCCATGGTAGTTAGAGCTTGAGTGAGCGTTGAAAGTGCAAAAGGAGAAACCCGCCACATTGCATATGCAGATGACTCATCCAGGCTTTTCACCCATTGCGAGCCAAACAGAGCAGAAAGTATTTCAACGCCAACTAAACTGTTACCGCCGCGATTGCCCCGTGTATCAAGCACCACCAGCTTGGCATCATCGATACTTTTGATGACGTCGAGCATTTTATCGAGGGCAGTATTCTCGGCTGCTGATGGCATAAAATTTGAAACATGTATCCAATATCGCCCATCCCCTAAATTCTGGAGAGACTGGGGTGGTTGAGCTTGGCGCAAAAAGGCATCCAACTGTCCCCCATCTTCTTACCACAACAAAATAAAGTTTTGTTTTGCGCCATTAGGTAGAACAACCAAGCAGCTTTTGGCTAAGTCCCTCCCCAGCACGGGATAGTTGGAATCATCGACAGTTAGCTGCTTAGCTAAATGTAGCCAGGTC
>NZ_JBFUKU010000618.1:0-723 GCF_056400685.1 Pseudomonas sp. P5_A12
GAGTATGTGCTGCTTCACAAAGTCGAGTGTGGAGCGGTTTACAGCACGTCTACTGATGGTACGAGCGACACGAGACTGCTCACGGAAGTAAAAACCATCTACGAAGACCCAAAGCGTAACGCATCGACGGTTCCGGAATGTCCCACAGTGCTCATGCCTAAAATGCCGGAATAGTTCGAGGCGAATATGCTATGAAGCTCCAAATCTATTCAGATCTACACCTTGGTTTCGCTCCATTCGATCCCGTCCCGCGCGACCCGGACGTAGTCATTCTCGCCGGTGACATTGATATCAAATCTCGCGGCGTGAACTGGGCAAACGACACATTCCAGTGCCCGGTAATTTACGTTTGCGGAAATCATGAGTACTACGGCGGCCACATTGATCACACGCTGCGAAAAATGAAAGAGGCGGCTGCTGCTCACGTGCACGTCCTCGAAAACGAAGTATTGATCATCAACCAAACTAGGTTTTTGGTCACGACTGCATGGACAGATTACTCGTCGACTGGAGATGTCGTTGCCGCGAAACGAGTCGCTTGGGACTGGATGAACGATTTCACCGTGATCAGAACCGATGAAAATTTCCGACGTTTGCGTCCTGATGACTTGATCGCTAGATCACAGGCGGCGTACGCCTGGCTTACTGAGGAGTTGGACAAGCCCTTCGCCGGTAAAACTGTTGTCGTCACGCATCATGCCCCTACGTCGGAATACGTGAGTC
>NZ_JBFUKU010000619.1:0-702 GCF_056400685.1 Pseudomonas sp. P5_A12
ATCCCTGTGCGCCAGGATCGCCCTGCATGGCTGCTTTCAAGTACCAAGCCAGCGACTCCTTGTAGTCCTGCTGGACTCCCCAGCCTTTATAATACGCAAGGCCCAACAGTGACTGGGCCGATTGGCTACCTTGCTCGGCAGCTTTATGATTCCAAGCAGCTGCTTTCTCATAGTCTTGAGATATCCCTTTCCCAAAGAAGTATGAAAGACCAAGGGAGGCTTGAGCATACATATTCCCTTTTTCGGCGTTCTCCCGAATATCCTCGACATTCCATTCAGCGAAAGCCAACGACTGAAATAGTGCCAAGATAAGCGCCAGCATCGCGACTTTGGGTTTCATGATCTATTCATCTTCGCTCGAGTTTTTTTGGCCGAAACGGCAGGTCGGCTACAGGATTCAATTTATGGCGGATTATGGGCAAGGACCAGAGCCCACCCCGTCTTGATCAGTATCTGACTCTCTAAAATTCACTACTTTTTTAGGAATATCAAGCGTGTAGGTAAAGACATATTCAACAAGGGTCGCCACTTTTCCACTCACAGAAACCAAACGCATATTATCAAGGCTTTGTACGTCTAGAAGCTTCAGCGGCCTCCCTTCATCAACATTCTTGAGTCTTAGACGGGTTCCTCTGCAAGTGCCCGTGGCAGTGCTGCAGGTGACAGATACAAGATACCTGACCATGTGAGGCTCTACTTTTG
>NZ_JBFUKU010000620.1:0-701 GCF_056400685.1 Pseudomonas sp. P5_A12
GACAATCGACTGATCTCGCGACCAGATGCATGCAATAATAATCATTCTCGTTTGAAAATCAAATGATTTTATCTGCCTGATTRGAAAATTCTTTCCTGTCCTCCCCAAACGCTCTCCCGTTTCATGTGTTCCGATGCCCTTGCAAAGACCGATCGATCATCGCCTTGGCCATGTCGATCATGTGCACCGTGGAAAAGGCCAGGTCGCGGCCCGCACCGTGCAGGTTGTTGGCTGACTCATGTGCCGTTGCCGCAGCGCACCGCAACAAATCCGAGGCGTGAACCAGTGCCTCTTCCGCGCTGATCTGCGGGTTCACGTCAAAAAACCGCTCCACAGCAGCGGGTTCGGACACAGTTGGTTTCAAGTAATAATCCAGTGCTCGCTGCGCGGCGGCATTGCCTTTTGGCGAGGTGAGGGTGGTATCGATTTCCATATCTGGCAGGTCATTGCAGGGTAACGTCATGACGATGGCAAGCTCCGTGATAGATTCAGATCCGTAAATCCATCCTAGTACGAACTGTATTTGTGACTGGAATTTAAATACTACAATTTGTGTTTTGTTGGTCGGAGTACCCCACGTATCGTGCCGCACATGGATAAATGGATTGAGTTAGTCAAAGCCAAGATGAGTGACCTCAAAGTCACTCAAGAGGTCCTCGCCGACCGCCTCGGGATGTCCCAGGGTGGCGTGGGTCACTGGC
>NZ_JBFUKU010000621.1:0-686 GCF_056400685.1 Pseudomonas sp. P5_A12
CCGGAAAACTGTCGAGTTCCTGCTCGATGCGGGCGATGTGGGTCATCAACGCACCGAACGGCAGGCAGTGGAGTGGAAAATCGGGTCGAACATGAGCAATCCCTCGCGCAGAAAATGGGGCGCGCGAGACTTTGCAGGGGATCAGTCAGGAAAGAAGTCAGAGAAGGTGGCGATGACTGTAGGGAAAATCCTTAAAAACGCTTCAACAAACAACATACCGGCCAAAACGCAAACGTGGCGTGAGGTTTCCCTCACGCCACGTTTGTTTTTCTACCTCAGGAGGTTAGAACCCGGCTGTTTTAGCCATCAGTTCGAAGCGGTTTCCCGAATCAGCTTCTTGTTGATTTTCCCGACGCTGGTCTTGGGGATCTCGGTGACGAATTTGAACTGCTTGGGGATTGCCCATTTGTTGATGCGCCCACATTCGACAAACGTCAGCAGGTGCGCTTCGAGTATCTGCTTGTCGAGGTACTGCCCCGGCTCGCACACCACCATGGCCATAGGCCGTTCGCCCCACTGCTCATCGACAATGCCGACGACCGCGACGGACATTACTGCGGCGTGCTCGCTGATCAGGCTCTCCAGTTCCAGGGAGCTGATCCACTCGCCGCCCGTCTTGATCACGTCCTTGATGCGGTCTTTGATTTCGACGCCGCCCATTGGGTCGATCGAGGCCATGTCGCCGG
>NZ_JBFUKU010000622.1:0-684 GCF_056400685.1 Pseudomonas sp. P5_A12
GGTCAGGACCTGCGATGACTAGCTGTAAATTTGGATCCTGATTAGCAACTCGTGAGAAAGCTTCAATTAGTAGATCACACCCTTTTTTCTCATGTATGCGGCTGAGATAAAGCAATAGGCGTTTTCCTTTTAACTCAGGGTAACTTTCTAAAAATTTTTTAGAAAGAAAATCTCCATTCTCTGGAGTATCTGCGGTACCGAAAGCAGTTACAACTTCATTAGCGTTATATAACCAAAATGTCTCGCGGGCTAAGATTTTTTCATCTTCGCACGTGAACAATACAGCTCGTGCATCACGCAGCACCCTGTATTCTGCCCAAGGCCAGTACAGCCATTTTTTTAAATGTTTTAGAGGGTAAGTTTTCTTGAACCATGGATCGAGCATTCCATGTGTGAATACAAAATACGGGACGTTTTTTTTTGCTAACGCACGCCATGCACCAAAGCTATGGTATTGCCATAATCCGTCGACAATTACTGCATCAAAAGCGTCAGCATATTGATTCAGCCAAGAAGTAAGTTTTTTATTATACCGATAGCTTCCTTTGGAGGGGCCTAGAGCGTGGGCTTTAACAGGATAGTCGGACATGAAATTTGAATTCGGGTCGTCAAGGCAGACTAGTTCGACATGATGTCCAAGAATTTTAAGTGTGCTGTCAATTTTTCTAGCGGCCTCCATCGGGC
>NZ_JBFUKU010000623.1:0-647 GCF_056400685.1 Pseudomonas sp. P5_A12
GTTATTGCACGCGGCGACAGCGTTGGGTATCGGCACGGAAAAGGATCTGCGGGACTATTTTCGCTTGAACCCGGCAGACAGTCGTCCGCGTCTGGCGGAATTGGTCGAAGCGGGGGCGTTGCTGACCTGCGAAGTGCAAGGCTGGCGGCAACTGGCTTATTGCCTGCCCGAGCCCAAGGTGCTGCGCAAGGTCGAGGCCAGTGCGTTGCTTTCACCGTTTGACTCGCTGATCTGGGAGCGCAGTCGCACCGAGCGATTGTTCGATTTCCGCTATCGACTGGAAATTTACACGCCGCAGGACAAGCGTGTTTACGGTTATTACGTGTTGCCGTTTTTGCACAACGAACGGATTGCTGCGCGGGTGGATCTGCGGGCGGAGCGGGCGTTGGGGCGGTTGGCGGTGCACGCCGTGCATGAGGAAGAGTCGGGGCTGGATGACGAAGGGATGCAGGCTTTGGCGGTCAATCTGCGGCGGATGGCGGATTGGTTGGGGCTTGAGCGGGTGCAGTTGAATTGTCAGCGGGTGAGTGCGGCCCGGTTGCGAGTGGCATTGGCACAGATTGGTGGTGATTGAGCCGGCCTCTTCGCGAGCAAGCCCGCTCCCACATTMGACCGAGTTGTTCAGATGGACTCGGTCTAATGTGGGA
>NZ_JBFUKU010000624.1:0-634 GCF_056400685.1 Pseudomonas sp. P5_A12
GTCCAGGGCGTGCATATATTTTTCACTACTAATGATCGGGCACCAACCACGACGCCGTCAGCAATGCTTACGCCCAGGCTGATAAATGTGTCTGCACAGATCCATACATTTTTCCCAATAGTAATGGGCTTTGTATAAAGCTGAAAATTAGGGCTATTGAAGTCATGAGAGCCAGCGCAGAGATGTGCGCCCTGGGATACAGTAGTGTAGTTATCGATACTTATATAACCCATATTATAAACGATTACGCTGTCTGCTATTCCAACATGATCGCCAAGTTCTAGATTCCAAGGTGCCCATACTTTTGCAGAAGGGTAGACATGAACATTCTTCCCGATTTTTGCTCCAAATATTTTTAATAGCGCTGCTCGCCATTTATGAAAAGGTTTAGGACTGGTACGAAAAAAAAACAGCCATGTCCAATTCCAAAGTTGTCGTCGAATTCTATTGCTCAAAGAAAATGATGCAGAGGTGTAAGGGTCATTGTTTTGAATAATCATTTTTTGAGTTTCGTCGTGAAGTTAATTGTAGAGTTAAGTTGATGTGATTGAAACGCGGCCAGTGCCAAATTAAATATTATTAGAGGATGCTCAGGTGGGGCGGCTTCATAGGAAGTTTAGGAGAACAGCAAGAG
>NZ_JBFUKU010000625.1:0-630 GCF_056400685.1 Pseudomonas sp. P5_A12
GCATTCTGCATTCTAATGTGGGAGCGGGCTTGCCCGCGATGGCGCCCGCCCAGACAACACATTCCCAGCTGATTTACAGGCAAAAAAAACCCCGATCAAGCCGTGACAAGATCGGAGCTGAGGAGGGTACTGTCGAGGAGCCGTTGCGCGAGGGTGACCAAACCTTCGTGTTGCCAGCTGAGTCCAGTGTGCCCACTCCCTTGATTCACAAGTTAGCCGAAAACGACCTGCTCATAGGTATTGCAGCCATTGCGACAAATCGCCCTTGCCGCCGCCGCATCCCCCTACGAGAATCGAGCCAAGACACCGTTCCCTGAAGAAGGATTGCGTCATGATGTACGCCGATTTGATCGACCAGGAAGACCTGTTGGGCCAGCTCAAGGCGCTGGGATTTGCAGTGCCCCCAGGCGCCACCGCTGAGCAGGCCTGCGAATGCGCGGTACGGGGCTTGAACAACGAACGGGCAATGGAGCTGCGGACAATGGTCAAGCAGATGTACACCAGCAGCGCGACTATCCTGCCAGCTGTGCGTCAGGCCATCGACAAGCAATTGTTGCCGGCGTTGGCGGAGTATCAGCAAAGCCGTAGCGCCTGATAGATCCAATCGCGAGCAGGCTCGCTCCCACATTG
>NZ_JBFUKU010000626.1:0-627 GCF_056400685.1 Pseudomonas sp. P5_A12
CTGCCCGCCCGACTGCAATCAAGCGCTTGCTACACTTGGCTAGTTTCTCCATTTCCTCTGCATTTGCGATTTTCGCTCAGCTGAGATGGAAGCCCGATTTGGTCATGCTTGTGGTGCCGAGCTTGTTTTGCGCGCCTCAGGCCCTCGCCTTGGCAAAGCTGACAGGCGCAAAGTCGGTACTGCATATACAGGACTATGAAGTGGATGCTCTGTTTGGCCTTTCTATCGTCCAAGGCGACAAACTCAAACGTTTCGCTTTTGCCGTTGAACGAGCGTTATTACGCGCATTTGACAGAGTATCCACAATTTCCAGTGGCATGTTGCAACGGGCGGAGCAAAAGGGTGTAGAAAAAGAACAGCTGCGTTTCTTTCCAAACTGGTCGGAAACAGCCCGCTTCCATGATGTGCCACGTAATGCAGAACTGTTGAGCCGACTCGGTGTAGATCCGGCCAAGCGAGTGTTGCTTTATTCTGGAAATATCGGCGAAAAGCAAGGTCTGGAATGTGTTATTCACGCCGCTGAACAGTTAGCAGAGCGAGCGGAGTTGGTCTTCTTGGTTGTTGGTGAGGGGGCTGGGAAATCGCGTTTGCTGGATATGTGTCAGCAACGCGGGCTCAGTAATGTAA
>NZ_JBFUKU010000627.1:0-624 GCF_056400685.1 Pseudomonas sp. P5_A12
GGGGCTCACACCCTGACATCAAACGACCCGCGTCAAACACAATTGCCCCAAACAGCGTTTCCCCTATGACAACGCTCGTACCTCACGCATTTACCGCCGAACGAACGACCACGCAAAAAAAGGGAGGGCATCAATTGCCCTCCCTTCCGTTGTCCGCGCTCCTTGCGACAGTACTGACCAGACCTCAAGTGGCCAAAATGAAGTCCGTGGCAGTGACGGTTGTTGCGTCGGCCACACCTACCAGGCGGATGGTGTCATTTCCGATTGTTACCAAGGTATCCGCACCTACATCGGCGACGTTGACGCTACCGGCAAAGTCCGCCGCCGTGATGTTGAATGCGGCAATATTGAGCCGATCCTGACTGCCGCCGATGGGATTGGCTTCGAAACCGAAAATCTTATCGTTTCCGAAACCTGCRCTGAACACGAAGGTGTCATTGCCAGTGCCACCTGCGAATGCGTTGTCTAACGTATTGCCGACCGCCGTGAAGTTGCCGTTACCGCCAAAGAACACATTCTCGACGTTTTCGCCCAAGGTGTAACTGTTCAGGGATGTCGAGACGCTGTCAACGCCACCTCCGATGCCCTCGATCACTACATCGCCGGCATCTGTCACCTCGAAGA
>NZ_JBFUKU010000628.1:0-619 GCF_056400685.1 Pseudomonas sp. P5_A12
CCTTCGCAGACCCTGCGTACGACTTGATACCAAGGATCCATCGATTGCCGCTCAAGCATTCGCCAAGCCGATTGCCCGCTTCCAAAAAGCCCAGGAAAACGAAATGAGTAGGACTCATCTGAGATAAACATTTTTGATACTCGTCTGTGGTGCGCACATGAGGCAACCCGCTTGAATTTTGCTTCCATGCCCATTTAACAATCAGCTCGCCGCTTCCATGACCGACAGAAATTCCTACATTTGCGGGATTAGATCGCGTCAATACATGGAATACGTTTACGATCCTTCGAACTCGATTAGGTCAATGCGAGGCCCCAAAGGACGCCTGGGTGCAGATGCAACGGCAGCTCACCAGGCTTCCGATCGGCGACGTCCAGAATAATAACATCAATCGACGTTTATCTAAACACTTCGAGTGTGGCCCTATCCTCGCTTTTTAGGGACGATCATGTCGCTCAAGAAAGAGATTGCCGCAACGATCCGGGTAGTCCGGTCGGTGCGCGGGCTGGCATACGAAGACTTGGCGCCTGTCACCGCGCGCACAAACATCAGTGCGCTTGAACGTGGGAAGATCAACATCACCGTTGATAAATTGATCGAGCTATCCACACCTCTGAAG
>NZ_JBFUKU010000629.1:0-613 GCF_056400685.1 Pseudomonas sp. P5_A12
GAATAGCGGACATTGGTCGGAAATGCTTCGGCGAACGCAACAGGCTGAATACCGGTCTGGACTTGCGTGAAACCCAAGAACAAGCCCATTGCAATCGCCATCGTGGCGAAGTCTTTGGTTTGAAGCAAAGGAAAGTACAGCATCATCATGATGAACGTCGCGGTCGACGCAATAAGGAGGGTGCGCTTGCGCCCGATCCGGTCACTGAGCAGGCCGCCCATAATTGAACCGACTATGGCGCAGGCATTAGCGATCATTAACAGCGTAAACCCTGTCTGTTTAGGAATACCGAGGGTATTCGTCAAATAACCGAGGGTGAACACAACGGCGAGATAGAACATTGCCGTAGGGCCGCAGAAAAACAGCATCAGCCGCAGAATTGTCTTCCAGTSAAGCCGAAAGGCATCGCGAAGCGGGCTACTGACCGTCGCGACCGCAGACTGTTTCATCTGTAMAAAAGCGGGCGTCTCCTCTACTCGCAATCGTATGTAGATACCCATCAGAACTAACAGGAAACTCATGACGAAGGGGATTCGCCAGCCGTAACTCATAAAGTCATCTGCGCTCATGGAGGCTGAAAGCAGAAGGAGCACGGCATTGGCGACTATCTGGC
>NZ_JBFUKU010000630.1:0-613 GCF_056400685.1 Pseudomonas sp. P5_A12
GCCGGTACGCCGCTCAGATTCGGCCACATGTCTCGTCAAGCAGTGCAACCTGCACCCGAGCTAGGGCAGCACACCGATGAAATTCTTGCTGACGTTCTGGGACTGAGTGACCAGCAAATCGGAGCATTACGTGACAGCGGAATTGTCGGCGGCTCCTCGGGGTAAAACGCCGCTGACAACGGAACGTGCGACTTAAAAAAATAAAAGCGAGCGTCTGATGAGTAGTCTATTGATTTGCCTGGCATCGCTGGGATTCTTGATGTTCGTGGCCTACAGGGGCTTCAGCGTTATCCTGTTTGCTCCAATCGCGGCATTGGGTGCAGTGCTTCTTACTGAGCCAACGATGGTTGCGCCTGCGTACAGTGGACTGTTCATGGACAAGATGGTTGGGCTCCTGAAGCTCTATTTTCCCGTGTTCATGCTCGGCGCTGTTTTTGGGAAATTGATCGAGGTTTCGGGTTTTGCACGCTCTATCGTGACTGCCATTTCCAAAGTTTTTGGAAGCAGCTACTCGATCACTTGCATCGTTTGCGTGGGCGGGGTGCTGACCTATGGGGGAGTCTCTCTATTCGTAGTGGTATTTGCGCTTTATCCGTTTGCGGCGGAGCTGTTT
>NZ_JBFUKU010000631.1:0-609 GCF_056400685.1 Pseudomonas sp. P5_A12
CAACGGCAACAGGGCAATGCCAAGCGCGCCATGTTTACCAACGGCAACAGGGCAATGCCAAGCGCGCCATGTTTACCCATGAGCTTCGCCCGCCCCGTACCGTGTGGGTAATGGCGATAGACCTCAGGAGGCAGGTGCGAGACATGCTTGACCAGATGGCGCACTTCCACCTGAAAATACTCATCCGCGCAGGCTTGTGCGGGGTTTTCTTTGGTGCGGGTGGAGTTTTGGTTCAGGTAGCGGGTTTGCTCGGCGCGTACTTGGAGTTCGGTGATTTCTAAGGGGTAATGGGGTCTTTCGATCGCACGCACATAAACCATTTCTTTCCCTTGATATTTTTGGTCAAGGAGAAGCGAGATAGGGCCGGCAAAGTGGTTATCTACTTTGCCTGTGCCCGTTATATCCAACACACCGTTGTATTCTTGCCCTTCCGAGTCGGTTACGACGTAGGCCAACCCGGCAYAGGGTTCGCCAGAGCCGAACTCGTCGACTAGCTGAAAGCTGCTCCATCGACCCTGTGCGGGGCATGCCAGCACTTGGCTGCTCAGCGGCGATTTGAGTTCTTTTTCCAATGACGTCATGTTGAATTTTCCTTATTCAGTGCAGCCT
>NZ_JBFUKU010000632.1:0-603 GCF_056400685.1 Pseudomonas sp. P5_A12
GCCAGACTGGTTCCCGATGGTCGGGAACCGCCGTCTTAGCTTGGGAACAGCTCGGACAGTTTCATCGCCAGCATCATGTCGCCTTCAGCGCGCAATTTGCCGCCCATGAACGCTTGCATGCCGTCGGTCGAACCGTCAACGATGCCTTCCAGGGTTTCACCGTCCATCACCAGAGTGACCTGGGCGTCAGGGTTCACGCCTTCTTGCAGCTCGCAGGTGCTGTCTTTGACGATCAACGAGAAGTTCTTTTCTTCGTCGATGCGGAAACCGAAAACCAGGTCCAGACCGGCAGCAGCGGCTGGGTTGAACTTGGCTTTCATTGCTTGTACGGCATCAGCTACGGAGGTCATGGTTCGATCCTTTCTTGGGTAATAAGAGCAGGGTAATTACAGCTGGGTGATTACAGCCAGGGTCACAATAATCCGGACTCAGCGAAACGTGATGAGATCCGGGGCCTTCAACAGTTGCAGGTGTGCATGATTGTTGAAGGAAGCCAGTGCCACCTCGCGACCACGGAACTTCAGGTGGTGGAGCGAGGTGTTGACGATTTGCCAGTTCAGCTCAAATGCCTGCTTGGCCGGCATTTGTGTAATGAGGTAGAGC
>NZ_JBFUKU010000633.1:0-600 GCF_056400685.1 Pseudomonas sp. P5_A12
GCCAACCACCGCTAGACCCAAAAAGTGACGAGCCGGACGCGCAAACCGCGGCGACGGATCGGTTCAATAAAGACCCGGCGGCTAAATCCGCATTAGCTTCTACGGCGCTGCTGAACAGCGTGAGAGTCGAAGATTACGATGCGGTTTTCTATCCGGGTGGTCATGGCCCGCTGTGGGATTTGGCCGAGGACACTTTTTCGATTGCGCTGATCGAGGCGTTTATCAAGGCGGGTAAACCGGTTGCGGCGGTCTGCCATGCGCCGGGCGTATTGCGCCACGTCAAAGGCGCGGATGGCCAGCCATTGGTCAACGGCAAGCGCGTGACGGGTTTCACCAACTCGGAGGAAGAAGCGGTGCAATTGACGGATGTCGTGCCATTTCTGGTGGAGGACATGCTCAAGGAGAAGGGCGGGATTTATTCCAAGGGCGATGATTGGGCGAGCTACGTGCTCACGGACGGATTGCTGATCACCGGTCAGAACCCGGCATCGTCCGAAGCGGCTGCCGAGGCGTTGCTAAGCAAACTCCGCTGAAACACCGCACCCTGTAGCAGCTGGCGCAGCCTGCGTCCGGCTGCGWAGCAGTCGTAATATCTGGCGC
>NZ_JBFUKU010000634.1:0-588 GCF_056400685.1 Pseudomonas sp. P5_A12
AGGCAGCTCTCGCTCCATCACTGACTGCAGGCGGTCTTCCGTGAGTGCGTCAAGGAAGCACTTTGCGGCTGTCTCATTTCTCCTGGGCATTACCAGGCTGTCCGCTAGCCCATGTTTCAGTGAGCTCGTCTATTCGATCCGCAATCTGAGGCGTTTTGGATAGGACAAGGCAGCGCGTATTGCCGACAAACTCCTCTATCAAATACAGCGAGTCGCCGACATCAAGCTCGAGCTCCTGCAGCGCCTCATCGGGAATTCGAATCGCACCGTCACCATCCCATTCTTCGATCATGATTTTCATAGGTGGTTTTTTCACGTGTGGTCTCCGTTGCTATGAGCCGGCAAGTAGTTCCCGCCTRTAGATTCTCCGTGGCACGTTTTACAGATCCGGATAATCATCAAGCTTAAGGCTAGGAACGCCTCCGTCCTCTGGCTCACGCTTAGGCGTATGTATCACTCCAGCTTCAGCATCTGCACGCATCTGCTCGAGCTCTTTGTGAAATGCCTTGTCCTGAACCGTGGGTTTGCTGGTGTACGGTTTTCGGTCAGGGACAGGCTGGGCTGCATAAGTCGTTACCGCGTCTGGAT
>NZ_JBFUKU010000635.1:0-582 GCF_056400685.1 Pseudomonas sp. P5_A12
CGCCAAGGACGACCCCGACAGGTTCTTCTTCGAGGCCTTGAGCCTGTTTTGGCGGGCGCTGGAAGATCATCTGCTGGATCAAAAACCGCCGGTGATGACCTACAACCGAATGTTTGCCTTGTTCAGCGAGCACTCCCCGGAAAACCTGAAGCTTCTCAGCGATGAGCTGCTGCGGCCGCTCTCGCACCTGATGATCGACGAATTTCAGGACGTATCGCCACAGATTGTTTCCTGGATTCGCGCCAGTCTCACCGAAATCCGCAGTCGAGGTCCGGCGATGCATGTTGGACGGGGCGCGCAACGTTCGTCTTTGCTTTGCGTGGGCGATGACTGGCAGTCCATTTACGGCTGGCGCGGCAGTTCGCCGACGTATTTCATGGAATTCAACAAAGAATTCCCGTCGCCGAGCACCACCAAAGTCATGCTCAGCGACAACTATCGCAGTCACCAGCACATCATCGACGCCGCCGAGCATATCGTCCGCGCAGCGCCAGCCATCGCGGGCAAGAAAGCCAAAGCCAGTGGCGAGCCTAAAG
Source organism: Pseudomonas sp. P5_A12 (assembly GCF_056400685.1). NCBI lineage: Bacteria > Pseudomonadati > Pseudomonadota > Gammaproteobacteria > Pseudomonadales > Pseudomonadaceae > Pseudomonas > Pseudomonas sp. P5_A12. The sequence goes on from NZ_JBFUKU010000635.1 coordinate 537, forward strand.
CGCTGTTGCCGGTAAACGTTCTGGATCGGGACGATCAAGGCATGGC
>NZ_JBFUKU010000636.1:0-577 GCF_056400685.1 Pseudomonas sp. P5_A12
CTTCAGACCAGCGGTCACATCCACGACTTGCGAAAAATTATTATGAGAATAATATTCTAGTCGTAATATTCGGAGGCAACGATGAACGATAAAAAAGCTCAAACCCGCGAACGTATCCTTAAGGCTGCCAGCGCAGCGCTGATTCAGCGCGGCCCGGCAGAGCCGAGCGTGGGCGAAGTGATGGGCGCAGCCGGCCTGACCGTAGGCGGCTTCTATGCGCACTTCGAAAGCAAGGACGCGATGATGCTGGAGGCGTTCCAGCAATTGCTGGGTCACCGTCGTGACCTGATTGCTGACATGGATGAGCAACTCTCTGGTGAAGAACGTCGCGCGTTGGTGGCTGCGTTTTACCTCTCGCGTAAACACCGTGACTCCTCCGAATCGGCATGCCCGATCCCGGCGTCAGTTGGCGAACTGGGGCGGCTGCCGGATGCGTTTCGTGTCGCTCTGAATGAGCATGTGGAATTGATGGTCGCGCAATTGGCGGCCAGTCCGGAAGACACCGACAAAGCCTTGGCAGACATGGCCTTGATGGTGGGCGGTTTGGCTTTGGCTCGCGCGCTGGGGCCAGGAGAGT
>NZ_JBFUKU010000637.1:0-570 GCF_056400685.1 Pseudomonas sp. P5_A12
TCCCGGGCTGCATTCCCACGCAGAGCGTGGGAACGATCACAGGTTGCGTTATGGCTTAGCTGTGCGGGTCGACGTTATCCAGCATCCGGTTCACCGCCAGTTCACCCAGCATGACGGAATGTTGAATGCCCTGCGCAAAGAACGCCGCTGGCATTTGGTGGTGCCGATGTTGATGGGTGCGATCGGTTTGCTGATTGCGGTTAACTTTGCAACGACGCCGGCCATTGCGATCCTCGGCCTGACCATCGCCACCATGGGCGCCCTCACCGGCCTGCCGATGTTCTGGCCGGTGCCGACGGCGATGCTGAGCGCAGGTGCGGCGGCGGGTGGTTTGGCGTTGATCAACTCCATGGGGCAGATGGCGGGATTCTTGAGCCCTTACCTGGTGGGTTGGGTCAAGGACAGCACCGGTTCGACCGATGCGGCGTTGTATCTGCTGGCGGGAGTGATTGTGTGCGGGAGCTTGCTGGCGCTGCGGATGACGCGGACGTTGCGGGTGTAACGAAGCCTCTGACCCTGATCGTTCCCACGCTCCGCGTGGGAATGCAGCCCGGGACGCTCCGCGTCCCA
>NZ_JBFUKU010000638.1:0-568 GCF_056400685.1 Pseudomonas sp. P5_A12
CGCACCGTAGTTCGCAAGGCGCATCCCCAGATAGGCAACGCCCGCCCCCGCACCGGCGAAGGTCAGGACAATCCCGATCAGAATGTCGATGAGCAGCTGCACCACCGCCGTTGAAACCGCTTCGGCGGTTTTGCCGGCGATCTCGCTGGGTGGCAGCATTTCCAGCCAGAGGCTGGCGGTGCGCAGCAGCAAACAGAGCGCCGCTTCGTCACTGACCAGCAGCTGGACTTTTGCCATCGTGGCCGGAAATTTTTCTGCCAGCTTTTCCAGCTCGCCAGCACCACTGCCCAACCGTTCAGCGAACTTGCGGGGATCCTTCAGAATGTCCGAGAGCAGGCTGATGCTGTCCCATACACCCACAATCGCCTTCCAACTGCCCGCGAGCATGCCGTTACCGGCAGCCGCAAAGGTCGACTGCGACCACCGCGGTTTAAACCCGGCCCACTCACTGCGCAGCCAGTCGTCCAGCTCTTTGGTCAGGCCGTCGTAGGACGAGAAAAGATCATCAATTTGAGTCGGCGTGACTTCGCTCTGAACATGAACCCGGTAGAACTTGCCGGGTGTCCCT
>NZ_JBFUKU010000639.1:0-554 GCF_056400685.1 Pseudomonas sp. P5_A12
CAAAACAAAACCCCTACCTGCATACGCAGATAGGGGTTTCGGAATCAAAACAAAACCCCTACCTGCATACGCAGATAGGGGTTTCGGAATTTAATCTTGACGATGACCTACTCTCACATGGGGAAACCCCACACTACCATCGGCGATGCATCGTTTCACTGCTGAGTTCGGGATGGGATCAGGTGGTTCCAATGCTCTATGGTCGTCAAGAAATTCGGTAGCCAGGTCGTTTACCTTTCGGTTCACGCTCCAGCGAATGGGTATGTAATAGATTTGTGTGTTTCGAATTTTCGACTTTGTATCGTCTTCACACACCGCAATCTGGCCTCTTTCGTCTTTTCAACTAGGAGCAGCAAATTGCTTGGGTGTTATATGGTCAAGCCTCACGGGCAATTAGTATTGGTTAGCTCAACGCCTCACAGCGCTTACACACCCAACCTATCAACGTCGTAGTCTTCGACGGCCCTTCAGGGGACTCAAGGTCCCAGTGAGATCTCATCTTGAGGCTAGTTTCCCGCTTAGATGCTTTCAGCGGTTATCTATTCCGAACATAG
>NZ_JBFUKU010000640.1:0-550 GCF_056400685.1 Pseudomonas sp. P5_A12
CACCGTTGGCACGCTGACCTACCGCGAAGGCAAAATCACCCGTCTGCTGGAATGGCTGGATGCGGAAGAGGAAAACCTCGAAGGTGCTAGCTTTTATTCCGATTCACGTAACGATTTACCGCTGCTTCTGAAGGTGGATTTCCCACACGTGGTAAACCCGGATCCGGTGCTGCTTGAACACGCAGAAAAGGCCGGCTGGCCAATCCATATCTGGAAGTAACGCAAATCCCCTGTGGGAGCGAGCCTGCTAGCGATGAACGATGACGCGGTTTTCCAGCTGCTTCTGAAGGTGGATTTCCCACACGTGGTAAACCCGGATCCGGTGCTGCTTGAACACGCAGAAAAGGCCGGCTGGCCAATCCATATCTGGAAGTAACGCAAATCCCCTGTGGGAGCGAGCCTGCTAGCGATGAACGATGACGCGGTTTTCCAGTTGAACCGAGTCGCCTGAATCGCGAGCAGGCTCGCTCCCACAGGGGATTTGCGTTACTTCCAGATATGGATTGGCCAGCCGGCCTTTTCTGCGTGTTCAAGCAGCACCGGATCCGGG
>NZ_JBFUKU010000641.1:0-540 GCF_056400685.1 Pseudomonas sp. P5_A12
CTTCTACATCAACCGCAACTTCACCAACCCGACCAACCCGCAGAGCAAGGCCGAGGAGTGGACGCAGAGCTTCATCTTCTACATCAACCGCAACTTCACCAACCCGACCAACCCGCAGAGCAAGRCCGAGGAGTGGACGCAGAGCTTCATCCTCGACACCAAGTCCGGGTTCACCCAGGGCCCGGTGGGTTTTGGCGTCGATGCGCTGGGCCTGTTGTCGATCAAACTCGATGGCGGCAAAGGCACGCGCGGCACCCAGCTGCTGCCGATTGGCAGCGACGGCGACCCAGTCGATGACTTTGGTCGTCTGGCGGTGGCCGGCAAGATGAAAGTRAGCAAAACCGAAGTGAAGGTCGGCGAGTGGATGCCGGTGCTGCCGATCCTGCGTTCMGACGAYGGCCGCTCGCTGCCACAAACCTTCCAGGGCGGCCAGCTGACGTCCACCGAGATCAGCGGCCTGACGATCTACGGCGGCCAGTTCCGCCAGAACAGTCCGCGCAACGATGCGAGCATGGACGACATGTTCATGAACGGCAAATC
>NZ_JBFUKU010000642.1:0-539 GCF_056400685.1 Pseudomonas sp. P5_A12
AACCTCTGGTGTTCCGGTTGCCTCTGGTGTTCCGGTTGTCACGCCAGTGGCATTGCCGGGTAGCTATGTTCGGAATAGATAACCGCTGAAAGCATCTAAGCGGGAAACTAGCCTCAAGATGAGATCTCACTGGGACCTTGAGTCCCCTGAAGGGCCGTCGAAGACTACGACGTTGATAGGTTGGGTGTGTAAGCGCTGTGAGGCGTTGAGCTAACCAATACTAATTGCCCGTGAGGCTTGACCATATAACACCCAAGCAATTTGCTGACCTGAGAAGGCACCAGATTGCGGTGTGTGAAGACGATACAAGTCGAAAATTCGAAAGAAACACACAAATCTATYRCATACCCATTCGCTGGAGCGTGAACCGAAAGGTAAACGACCTGGCTACCGAATTTCTTGACGACCATAGAGCATTGGAACCACCTGATCCCATCCCGAACTCAGCAGTGAAACGATGCATCGCCGATGGTAGTGTGGGGTTTCCCCATGTGAGAGTAGGTCATCGTCAAGATTAAATTCCGAAACCCCTATCTGCG
>NZ_JBFUKU010000643.1:0-538 GCF_056400685.1 Pseudomonas sp. P5_A12
GGCATAATGTGCCCCGCAACGAAGGCATAATGTGCCCCGCAACGAAGGTAAAGGGTGATTAGCTCAGCTGGGAGAGCGTCTGCCTTACAAGCAGAATGTCGGCGGTTCGATCCCGTCATCACCCACCACTTTCAACGCTACGCGCAGCGGTAGTTCAGTCGGTTAGAATACCGGCCTGTCACGCCGGGGGTCGCGGGTTCGAGTCCCGTCCGCTGCGCCATATTCGGTTACCTGGAACGCTGAACGCCAGGTCACCACGGAAAAGCCCGCTAACGCGGGTTTTTTTCTGTCTGTAGATTGTCCGTTGTTCCTGCAGGTTGCATCGTTTCACCGGTTTTCGGATTTTTTTGAAAAATAATTCAATTAAATCAACATTTTACGAAAACCTGTGGCATAATGTGCCCCGCAACGAAGGTAAAGGGTGATTAGCTCAGCTGGGAGAGCGTCTGCCTTACAAGCAGAATGTCGGCGGTTCGATCCCGTCATCACCCACCACTTTCAACGCTACGCGCAGCGGTAGTTCAGTCGGTTAGAATAC
>NZ_JBFUKU010000644.1:0-537 GCF_056400685.1 Pseudomonas sp. P5_A12
ATTCTACAGCGTTACACGCTGCTGTCAACACCTCTTTTTCAACTCCTTTCGGGCTTCGATGAATTGAAGCCGCTYGYTGCCGAAAACTGCGTAACTCTTTGTTTACCAAGGAGTTTTCCGTTTCGACTGCGCCGGAAGTGGGGCGAATTATAGACATCCAGAATCTGCCGTCAACCTTTAATTATGCCTTTCGTACAGACGGCGCCTTTTTAGCCACTAAACGCGGGATTCGACGGGCAACTAACGGTATACGCAGCACTAATAGCAACGCCCCTATAGAGGCATACACCGCCCATTCCTTCAGATCGGCACGAACAATCCACAACATATGCAGCAACCCAAGCCCGAGAATCACATAGGCCAGGCGATGCAGCTTCTTCCAGCGCGCCCCCAAACGCCGCTGACTGTAGCGATTGGAAGTCACCGCCAACGCCAGCAAACACAGAAACCCCAATGCACCGACGATTATGTAGGGCCGCTTACGCAACTCAACACCCAACTGCGACCAGTCAAACCCAAGGATGAAAGCCGTATAGC
>NZ_JBFUKU010000645.1:0-535 GCF_056400685.1 Pseudomonas sp. P5_A12
CCCATAGATCAACCCACTCCCCATAAAAAACCTTCATCCTTAATAAAATGGTGTAATTTCCATATAGAGAATGCAATCAAATAAAAGCCGCTCAGCCAATTTAATATTCGAAAATTCACTCTACCCGACAACATCTTACCGACAATATCACCGCCTAATGCATATACCATCTGACCAGCGAAACTACCAATAAAAAAGCCTGAAATAAAGACAGGCATATTAACCACCGCCCCACCCGAATGGTTGGCAAAAACGTAAGAAGTAATCGCAACAATGGTCAGCGGGTTAGTCATCGTCAAAGCGAAGACAGAAATAAACCCAGCCTTTTGCGAAACTGATACATCAGGATCTGCATACCTGAATATCTTAACACCCAAATAGAAAAGATATACAACAGAAGCAACGACCAAAAATTGCCGAAACTCATACACAAACACATTGACAAGTGCAGCACCAACCAATGCAATTGCAGCATATATAGCATCGGCAACACCAGCGCCCAATGCACTCGGTAGTGCACTCATTCGGCCATACA
>NZ_JBFUKU010000646.1:0-500 GCF_056400685.1 Pseudomonas sp. P5_A12
GCATACCTTTAAATAATTCACCAGCACATATTGACTTATAGTAGTCCGGACCAAAATACTGAATCCAAACACGATGTTCCAGATCCGATTGCGGAACATTAAATACAATTTTAGCTGTTGTCTCGAATAGCTCTTCAATCTCCCACAACTGGATTTGCAATGGATCGGGGGCAAGACTGGATTCGTCATCCATATTGTCTAATGCAATTTCATTATCGTCTGACATACCTGCTCCCCTGCGCTTCGATGGCTATAAAACACTCGATAGATGCTGTTCTACTCCCCTCTCCTGAACATTAACTACCTGTAAAACCTGACAGTTCCGACCAACGGCACCTTCCTGTTTTGCGCGACAAAGGCCGCGTCTACAGTCTTCGGTCCATTGCCTACATGTCCTTGCGCAACGGACTACAGATCCGCCAGAATCCGCCGGCTTGTGCACCTTGGCCCTGCCCCGTAACTTGATCCGCGTCGCTGCCCATCAGCGATCGGGTTTAGTC